>JAYSZD010000862.1:0-1209 GCA_043738185.1 Hymenobacter sp.
CACGAAAATCCCGAGCACCTGTGCGGAACTGGGCGTCACCGTCGAAATTGGCCGGCCCCACCACCAGGTGTACTCTATACCCTGTGGCGGCGCGCATCAATCCAAAGCTGATTGTGGCTCAGCAGGATGTGTCGCTGCTGCTGCTGCAAACGGCCCTCGATGTGACCCTTGAGCTGCAGTAGGCCCGGTGCTATAGCGCGGCAGCTATGCGGCGCACCGACACGCGCTGCTTGTAGTCGGTGTTGAAGTAAGTGAACTTGATGCGGCCGTCGCGGCCGATAACGTAGGTGGCCGGCACGGGCAGCACATGGTCGTCGGCGGCGTTGGCTTTCTGCAAATCAACTCCGAAGCCTTTGTACTTGAGCGCGGTGGCGGGGTCGACGGTAAAGGCCGTGTTGTAGGCTTTCATGATGACAAAGCCCTGGTCCTGCACGATGGGGAAGGTCGCTTTGGTCTTTTCCACTGTCTTGCCGATGTTCTCCTGGGTTTCGGGCGTCACGACTACTACCTGCGCGCCCTTGGCCGTGAGCAGCTGCAGCGAATCCTGGAGCTGGCTAAGCTGCTTGTTGCAATAAGGGCACCACTGGCCGCGGTAGAAGTAGAGCACCACTGGACCCTTTTTCAGCAGCTGTTTCAACTCGATGGACTTTCCGGCGGCATCCTTGCCTTTGAAGGCCGGGGCCACGGTGCCCACGGCCAGCGGCGCAGCGGCGCGAGCGGGTCCAGTTTGGGCACGGCCGGCCAGCGGCAGCGCTAAAAGGAGCATCGAAACGGGCAGTCGGTAGTTCATCACGGCCGCAAGGTAGTCGCTTCATTAGTTCCAGTTGAAAAACCACTGGGCCGCGCGCCCACTTTGGGAGTACGCAGCCTAACCGATGAGTTGCCGGGCAATGTCAGACAGAGTGGGGCCGGTGAGGGTGGGCGCAGGGGCTAATGGGTATACCTGCTGCCCCGGCCGGGAGATAAACGCGGCCTGCAACCCCGCCAACTGCGCGCCGGCCGTGTCCCAACCATGGGCGGCTACCAGCATGGCTTGGACGGGCTCTATTTTAAGCTGCTTGCAGGTACTGTGGTAGGTTTCGGGGTGGGGTTTGTAACGCTTGAGCGAGTCGATGCTGAGCAGCTGCTCGAAGAAGCCGGTGAGGCCGGCGTAGGCCATCTGCTTCTGCACCGTGGCATCGGGCGAGTTGGTGAGCGTGACCATGCGGA
>JAYSZD010000863.1:0-1207 GCA_043738185.1 Hymenobacter sp.
GATTACGCTGCCACTGCTATTCGCAACATCGCGAAGAGCGGCCGCAAAATCATGTTCGTAGCCACCAAAAAGCAGGCGCAGGAAATCGTAACCACCGAAGCCGAGCGGTTGAAGATGCCTTTCGTGACCGACCGGTGGTTGGGCGGCATGCTTACCAACTTCGCCACGGTTCGTAAGAGCCTGAAGAAGATGTCCACTATCGACAAGATGGTGAAAGAGAACACGGCCTACGCCGCTCTCGCCAAGCGTGAGAAGCTGATGATGACGCGTGAGCGCGCCAAGCTGGACCGGGTACTCGGCGGTATCGCCGACCTCGGCCGCCTGCCCGCTGCCCTGTTCGTTATCGACGTGAAGCGCGAGCACATTGCTGTGAAGGAAGCCCACAAACTGGGTATCCCGGTGTTTGCCATCTGCGACACGAACTCGAACCCCGAATTGGTGCAGTTCCCGATTCCGGCCAACGACGACGCCTCGAAGTCCATTCAGCTCATCGTGAGCGTGATTGGCAAGGCCATCGAAGACGGCCTGTCGGAGCGCAAAGTTGACAAAGAAGACGCCGACCGCAAGGAAGCCGACGAGGCTGCCATTGCTGAAAAAACGGCTGCTGACGAAGAATAGTCCCTTCTTAGCTCTTTGAAAAAAGGGAACCTTCGCGTAGTCTAGGCTCCGAAGGTTCCCTTTTTCTTTTTTGTAGCGCGGACTTTTAGTCCGCGACCCTTTTCAAAAATAACCATTCACTTAATTCGCGGACTAAAAGTCCGCGCTACTCAAAATGGCCGCTATTACCGCCGCAGACGTAAATAAGCTCCGCACCATGACCGGTGCCGGCATGATGGATTGCAAAAAAGCCCTAGTGGAAGCCGATGGCGACTTCGAAGCCGCCCGCGACATTCTGCGCAAGCACGGCCAGAAAATCGCGGACAAGCGCGCCGAAAACGAAACCTCGGAAGGCCTCGTGCTGGTGAGCGTGAGCGAAGACGGTACCAAGGGCAAATTGGTAGCCCTGGCCTGCGAAACCGAGTCGGTAGCCAAAGTGGCCAACTTCCGCGAGCTGGCCCAGCAAATTCTGGATACGGCCGTGCGCATTGACGCTGGCACGAAAGAGGACATCATGGCTGCTACGGCTTCGGACGGCACCAGCATTCAGGAGCACGTGACCGACCTGATGGGCAAAATCGGTGAGAAGCTGGAGGTAATCTATGCCACG
>JAYSZD010000864.1:0-1207 GCA_043738185.1 Hymenobacter sp.
CGTGGAGCCGGCGCCGTGGCCGGCCCCGCATTTTCATCGTTTAGCCGGAGCGGACCCGCTGCTAAAGTGCCGCAAATTCACTTACTTCGATTATGGAACCTACCCCTGCGCCCGCTCCCGAAGACGACCACCTGCTCGAAGACCTCGCCGCCTACACCGGGCTACTCAACCCGGAGCGAATCTGGCAAAAGGAAGAACGGCGCGACGACCTGGCCGAAGCCGAAGAGCGGGCCGCCGCTGCCGAGGCACCGGCACCAACCGATATTAGCAGCTTGTAGCGCGCGGTCTGATGCGATATACTACAGTTGTTGGCTTGATAGCGTGATGCACGACCGGCTGTGATATGGGGACCGACAAAGCCGTGTGTCAGCGCTATCGGAATGGTCATTTTCTCTTCCGTCACATTGGCGCTGACTTTCATTATGCCGCATTCATCGACCGCACCGATTCTATCCAAATCGAAACCGACCAGATAACGGGCGACGTTTCTACGCTGGCTGTGAAATGGGTCAACGACTGTGAATATCAGCTTCGGCTTATTAATAGCACCAAGCCGTATCCCGACTCGATTCAGCACCTTCGCAAAACCGTTTCGCTATACACCGAGATTTTGGGCGGTACCGATAGGTATTACCTCTTCCGGACATCTCGCCAAGGCAGCGACTTTACGCTTACGGATACCCTTTGGGTGCACCAATAAAGAAGCCCGGCCGGTTATTCGGTCGGGCTTCTTTATTAATGCCTTAAGACGGAAATTTACTTGTTGAGCTTCGCTTTCAGGTTCTCATTCAGGGCCTCCAGAAACTCCTCGGTGTAGAGGTAATCGCGGCCGTGCTCCACTTTGCTGCCGTGGATGCACACGGCCAGGTCCTTGGTCATTTTGCCGCTCTCCACGGTTTCGATGCACACGGCTTCCAAGGCCTTGCAGAAGTCGATGAGCTCCTGGTTGCCGTCGAGTACGCCGCGGAATTCCAAGCCGCGGGTCCAGGCGAAGATGCTGGCGATGGGGTTGGTGCTCGTGGGCTTGCCCTTCTGGTGGTCGCGGTAGTGGCGCGTCACGGTGCCGTGGGCGGCTTCGGCCTCCATGGTCTGGCCGTCGGGCGTCACCAGCACGGAGGTCATCAGGCCAAGCGAGCCGAAGCCCTGGGCCACGGTGTCGCTCTGCACGTCGCCGTCGTAGTTTTTGCAGGCCCACACGAAGTTGCCG
>JAYSZD010000865.1:0-2967 GCA_043738185.1 Hymenobacter sp.
CCCGGGAAATAATCGAGCAGAATGCTCAACACGTCTTTATTGCTCTGAAAGGAGCGGCGCAGGTAGGGCGTTTTGAGTACTAAGGCCTGGCCGCCCAGCGGCAGCAGGGCCACGCCGCCGTAGCGGGCCCGGCCGGCCGAGTCGCGCGGGTGCAGGCCCAGGGGCGAAACGTCGTTGAGGTAGCCGGCCAGGCGCGCCGGCAAGGGCTTGTCGAGCCCCAAATCGGCGGTGATGGCGGCTTTGGTGGCTACGTCGGAGCGCTGGCCGGCCAGCAGGGCGGCCGGGTCGCCGGGCAACACATTAAACAGCAAGAACACCGTGCACGCCACGCCCACCAAAACCAGCAGGCCCTGAGCCAGACGACGGAGAATGAACGAAAACAAAGGTTTTTAACGGTTAGTGGTTAACGGTTAATTGTTAGTGGTGAATGATGCGTGGATAGGTGGTCATCATGCTTCTATCAGCGGATACCGGGAAACGCATAACCATGGGAAGAGAAAAAATTAACCACTAACCACTAAAGCAACTACTCTTTTAGGACTTTTTCAACTTCCCAAAGCTCAGGGATGTCGTGGTAGTGGTACTTGGCTTTTACCACGCCGTTGCGCAGCACCAGCAGGCCGGGGTTGGAGCGGATGACGGATTTGAGCACCGTGGCGTCGGCGAAGTAGTAGGAGCCGGGTAGGTTCACGTCGTGGCGGAAGGAATCGAACTTGGCCGCGCTGGTGCTGGTGATGGTAAGGGCCGTGATGGCGCGGCGCGACTTGGCGGCGGCTTCCATCAGCGCGTTGATGGCCCCGAACCGGTCGCGGTCGGCCTTATTGGTGTTCTGCACGATGAGGATGAGCTTGTTGCCCGTGAGCACTTCCTGCGTGTAAGAACCTCCATTGACATCCGAAACGTCAAAATCGGTGATGACCGGAGTCGACGTTATGGGATTCAACGACTTCATGGCCTGGTATTTCCAGGTGGTGTCGGTAGGGTATTGGTCAAATTCTTTGGTTTCGCCGTTGCGCGTCATCGTATACGTGTAGCGGGCAGGTTCGGCGGGCTTCATTAGCTTGCCAATGTCGTTGCCGACCTTATAGGGCAGGAAATCGAAATACGGCAGATGCCCCAGCGCCCGCACGCCAATGCCAATGGCAATGGCCGAAACAAAAGTCATGGTCATGATGCCCGGCGTACCCTGCACGAAGGCGTGACGCAAAAACCGCTGGTTGAAGAACACGATGCCCCACAGCACGAGCAAGAACACGTCCTTGGCAAACGAAGTCCAGGGCGTGAGCTTAATAAAATCGCCGAAACAGCCGCAGTCAGTGACCTTGTTGAAAGCCGCCGAATAAAAGGTCAGGAAGGTGAAAAACACCAGCAGCCCCAGCAGTATCCACAGGGTGGCCCGTAGGTACCAGCGCAACAGCAGTGCTACCCCCAGAATAACTTCCAGCGAGCTGAGGATGATGGAAAGGAAGCGGGACAAATCTTTGAACCACAGGAAAAAACCCGCCAGCGCGGGTACGGACACAGCGAATACATCAAAGTATTCCTCCAGCTTGTAGGCCGTGCCCACGGGGTCGTTGAGCTTGATGAGGCCCGAAAAGATGAACAGCGCGCCCAGCAGCAGCCACGCAACGCGGGTTAGCGTGCGCAAGGGGTGGGGCGCGGGAGCGGTTTGGGTACTGAAACTAGGAGTTGGCATAAGACAAAGTAAGTCCGTGGCAAACGGCCGGGCCGCGCCCAAAGTTTGGATAGGAGGTAGGAGGACGTTACGAAGGGGATAAAAGAGCGTCATGTATGACGTTCTTCTGGTAGTACTGAACTCAGCCTTCGCCGCGCAAAATCAGGGCAAACACGGCGTAGTTCAGCATATCGCGGTAGCTGCCTTCCACGCTTTCGCTCACCAGGGCCGCCCCGCCAATGTCCTCCAGCTGTTTCACGCGGTGCAGCTTCATCAGAATCAGGTCCGTGATGCTGGCCACGCGCATTTGGCGCCAGGCTTCGCCGTAGTCGTGGTTTTTGGCCAGCAGCAGGCGGCGGTTTTCGGCCGCTTCGTGGTCGTAGGCGGCGGCCACGGCGTCGGCACTCATGTCCAGCGGCGTGCCGGGTGGCAGGTGCAGCTGCATCAGGGCAATGAGGCAGTAGTTGACGATGGCCACGAACTCCTCGTTCACGTCATCGGCCACCAGCTGCACGCCGGTTTCCTGAATGGTGCGGATGCGGTTGGCTTTAATAAAAATCTGGTCCGTAACCGAGGGCAGGCGCAAAATGCGCCAGGCCGTGCCGTAGTCGTGGGTTTTGGCCAGAAACAAGGTGCGGCAGCGGGCCAGCAGCAAGTCGTAGTGGGCGGGGGTGGTCAAGTGGTGAGCTGGTGAAGTGGTGAAATGGTGAGTCAGGCCGCAGTCCTCACCGCCGCAAGTTCGGGCCAATAGGCGGATATTGGCACTTTCGCCACTTTGCGCCGCCGTTCTATGTTGCCAGCCACCGCTAAGCCAGCTGCAAACTCACCCCTTCACCACCGTACCAGCTCACTGCTCAGCCCCCACGGCCGGCTGCTCAGCCTGCACCGGCCGCAGGTGATGGGCATCCTCAACCTCACGCCCGACTCATTTTTTGCCGGCAGCCGTGTGGCTTCTGAAAAAGACCTGCTGGTCCGCGCCGAAAGTATGCTCGCGGCCGGCGCCGCCGTGCTCGACCTGGGCGCCTACAGCACCCGCCCCGGCGCCGCCGACATTCCCGAAGCCGAAGAAACCCAGCGACTGTTGCCGGCCGTGCAGGCATTGCGCCGCGCCTTTCCACAGGCTTTTATTTCGGTGGACACCTTCCGGGCCGGGGTGGCCGAGGTGGCCGTGCTGGCCGGGGCCGACATGGTGAACGACGTGGGCGGCGGTACCCTCGACGCGGCCATGTTTGCCACCGTGGGCCGCCTGCGCGTGCCCTACGTGCTGATGCACCTGCGCGGCACGCCCCAAA
>JAYSZD010000866.1:0-1205 GCA_043738185.1 Hymenobacter sp.
GTGACGGGAATGCCCATCCGCGACGCCACCGCGGGCTTTAAATGCTACACGGCGCAAGTACTACGCGCCATCGATTTATCCAATATTAAGTTCGTCGGCTACGCTTTTCAGATTGAGATGAAGTGGCGGGCCTACCAGCTAGGCTTTCGCATCAAGGAAGTGCCCATCATTTTCACCGACCGCACCCGCGGCACGTCCAAGATGTCGTCGGGCATTGTGAAAGAAGCCTTTTTCGGCGTGCTGCAAATGAAAATCAGCAGCTGGTTTCATCCGCCAACGCCCGTGGCCAGCCGCTAATCCACGGCGCCGTTTCCTGGTATCCTAGTCGAATCAAAACCGCCGTTGCGCGTCCAAAAGCCAACAACCTGGCTTGCCCCGGCGTATCTTGCCCCAACGCATGGAAAATACTCCCCTGTTTTGGCTCGTTTTTAACGTCTTCGTAATCGGGCTGCTGCTGCTCGACTTGCTGGTTTTCAACCGCAAAGCCCACGCCATTAAGCTCCGTGAAGCCCTGGGCTGGAGTGCCTTCTGGGTGGCGCTGTCGTTGGCCTTCAACTTTTTGGTATACCGCACCATGGGCCCCGAAGCGGGCCTGCAATGGCTCACGGGCTATCTGGTGGAAAAGGCGCTGAGCGTCGACAACCTGTTTGTCTTCCTGCTAATCTTCAATTATTTCAAAGTACCGGCGCAGTTTCAGCACCGCATTCTTTTTTGGGGCGTGCTGGGCGCGCTGATTCTGCGGGCATTGTTTATTCTGGTGGGCGGCGCGCTGCTGGCCAAGTTCCACTTCCTGATTTACCTGCTCGGGGCCTTCCTCATGTACACCGGCGTGCGCATGGGCCTCAGCGGCGACGGCCCGGAAATAGACCCCGAAAACAACCCGGTGGTGCGTTTTCTGAGCCGCCACCTGCCCATTACGCGGCAAATGGAAGGCGGTAAGTTCTTCGTGCGGCGCGATGGCGTACGATTTGCCACGCCCTTGTTCGTGGTATTGGTGATGGTGGAAACCACCGATGTCGTCTTCGCCGCCGATTCCATTCCCGCCATTCTGGCCATCACGCGCGACACGTTCATCGTCTTCACCTCCAACGTGTTTGCCTTGCTGGGCCTGCGGGCCATGTACTTTGCCCTGGCCAGCATGATGCGCCTGTTTCACTACCTGCACTATGGCCTCTCGCTCATTCTGGTGTTCATCGGGGTCAAAA
>JAYSZD010000867.1:0-1203 GCA_043738185.1 Hymenobacter sp.
GCGGCGGCAATATTACGGCCGAAGACTTCCAGCAGCACGCTGAAGATGCCAAGGAGAACTGCCCCGTCTCGAAAGCGCTGGGCGCCGTGCCCGAAATGACGCTCGACGCGAAATTCGTTGGCTAGGTTTCTGGTACCTTAATCTCCCCAGAACGTCATGGCTCCCTTTGCGACTACGCAGTTGTAAGGAGAGCCATGACGTTCTTTTTAAGCCTGACAGCCGACAACCAACAACTAGCTACTAAATTTGCCCTCATGCCCACTGGTACCACCCGCATCCGCCTCCGCCCCGCCAACACCTCCCGCGTCCCTTTCTGGGGCCAGCTCGCCATCGGTTTATTTTGGCTGGCCTACGTGCTGTTTGGGATATTGAGCGATACCGGAGCCAAGGACTACCACTTCCTGCATTGGGTGTTTCTGGTTTTCACCTTTGTGTACCTCGGCTACGTGCTGGTCAACAACGCCCCCATTTTCGGCACCCAAAGCTACCTGGAGTTTACGCCCGGCTACATCGTGCACAAAAACGGGCTGTTTCGCCCCAAACAGGTGTTCGCCGCCGAAAACATAGCCGGCCTGGAACTGAAGACGGGCGCACTACGGGTGCGCCAAAAAGACGGCGAAATCTACTCCCTCAACCTACGCGAAGTGAAGGGCAGAATGCGCAAGCAAAGCTTCCGCGAGCAGGTGCGGCAGTTTGCGGCCACTCACGGCGTGCAGCTGACAGAATCCAGCATCTCATCCGCTACGGCCTAGCGCGCACAATTGGGGAGAGTGGCGTAGGTTATTGCGCTTCTACCTCCCCTGGCACCGCGCCAAACAAGGAGGGGGTTACTTCGCGAATTTCTTCCGTAGCTCGTCTACCTGGTCACGGAATTTCTTATCCGAATCCACCAAATCCGACACCGTTTGCACCGAGTGCATCACCGTGGTATGGTCGCGCCCACCGAAGTGAAAACCAATGGTTTTCAGGGTATGGGCGGTGTGATGCTTGGCAAAGTACATGGCCACCTGTCGGGCCGTCACTACTTCTTTTTTGCGGGTTTTATCTTTCAGCAGCTCCACCGAGATGCTGAAATACGCGGCTACGGTCTTCTGAATGAAGTCCAGGTTCACCTCGGCCTCTACTTCCTCAATGATGTGGCGCAGGGCCTGCTTCACCATTTCCAGGTCGATGTCGCGCCGCGAAAGGCTGCTCTGGGCCACC
>JAYSZD010000868.1:0-7543 GCA_043738185.1 Hymenobacter sp.
CTGGGCTTCATGTCCTTCTTCACCAAAGCCGTGTGCGTGGCCCTGAAAGAATGGCCGAGCGTGAACGCGCAGATTGACGGTACCGACATCGTGTTCAACGATTTCTGCGACATCAGTATCGCGGTTTCGGCTCCGAAAGGGCTGGTGGTACCCGTGATTCGCAACGCCGAGCAGCTGAGCTTCGAGGGGATTGAGAAAGAAGTGGTGCGTTTGGCCGGCCTGGCCCGCGACAATAAGCTCACCATCGAGCAGATGACCGGCGGCACGTTCACGCTCACCAATGGCGGCGTGTTCGGCTCCATGCTCAGCACGCCCATCATCAACGCGCCGCAGTCGGCCATTCTGGGCATGCACAACATCATTCAGCGGCCCATCGCCGAGAACGGGCAGGTGGTGATTCGGCCCATGATGTACCTGGCCCTGAGCTACGACCACCGCATCATCGACGGCCGCGAGTCGGTTTCGTTCCTGGTGCGCGTGAAGGAGCTGCTCGAAGACCCCACCCGCATGATGTTCGGGGTGTAGGGTGTAGCGAAAAATGGATTGCAAAAACCGGCCTCTGCTTAGCAGGGGCCGGTTTTTTTATTGTTAATAAGTCTGCTTCAGAGCACCAAAACCAACCTAAAAGGCCCCAATAAAGTAGACTTATTCAACCAACCTTCCTCTTACTCTCTTTTTTATGGATACTCAAACCTTACTGTATTGGCTTTATGTGGGCTCGATGATAGGCGGTGCGCTGCTGTTCTGGGCCTGGAGCCGCAACCCCAAGGGCGTGCCCCAATACGAATACAGTCTCGCCATGATGATTCCCATCTGGTCGGCGCTGGCGTACATGGGTATGGCCATGGGCCAGGGCAAAACCGAGGTGGCGGGGCAGGTGACGCACTATGCCCGGTACATGGACTGGGTGGTGAGTACGCCGCTGCTGCTGCTGGCGCTGGCGTTCACGGCCATGTTCTACGTGCCCAAGGACGAGCGTAGCAAAACCCTGCTCTTTGGCCTGGTGGCGGCAGATGTGGTGATGATATTGTGCGGATTGTTCGCCGACTTATCCGAATCGAGCAATGCCCGTCTGCTGTGGTTTCTGTGCGGCGTGGGCGCGTTTTTGGCCGTGCTCTACGTGATATGGGTGCCGCTGCGCCGCATCGCGGCCGATAGCGACGCCGAGTTGGGAAGCATCTACACCAAACTGGTGAGCTTTCTGACGTTTCTCTGGTTCAGCTACCCTACCATTTGGGCGCTGGGGCCCTCGGGTATTGGTTTTTTGGGCCAAACCACCGAAACCCTGCTGTTTGTTGTAGTGCCTTTCTTCTCCAAAGTAGGCTTCAGCATCATGGACCTGCAATACCTGCGCGACCTGGCCCCGCGCAAGCCCCCACACCAGCATGAGTACACGCCCCAGCCAGAACTGGCAGGTGGTAAATAAGCTCGGCAGGATGACAGATTTTTTGACTTCCTGAAAAGCTTTGTTTTGAAAAAAGCGGCCGGCAGTTGTTGCTGGCTGCTTTTTTTATGGGGTTTTGTGGCTTTAACGCGACGGTTTCCGTTTAACAACTCTTATTAATCCGCTCTATGAAACAATCCAAGAAAAAGCACCGCCCGGCTAAATTCTGGCCTGTTGTCGGCTTTGCCACGCTGGCCGGCATGCGCAGCATGAGCGCCCCGGCCTTTCTGAGCCACTACCTCTCGCGGCAGCCCCATGCCGGTTTCGACGGGTCGCGGCTGCGTTTTATGCAGAAGCCGGCCACGGCCACCGTGCTCAAGGTGCTGGCCGCCGGCGAAATAATTGCCGACAAGCTGCCTGCTACGCCCGACCGCATTGCGCCGCCGGTGCTGCTGGGGCGGCTGCTGTCGGGGGTGTTGGTGGGCGCGGCCTGGTACCGCGCCCGGCACGGCAGCGCCCTGGGCGGCGGCATAGTGGGCGGACTGACGGCCGTAGCGGCCACGTTTTTGAGCTACGCGCTGCGCACGGGCATCAGCGAAAAATCGGGGGTGCCGGTGGCGCTGGTGGGCGTGGGCGAAGATGCGCTGGTGCTGGCCGGCGGTGCGGCGCTGCTAAGCGGGCAACGGCCGGCGCATGGTGAGTGGCGGCCGCTGTAGGGCCGCTAGGTGCTACAGCAACGACAGTGAACCGGGGTTCATACGATGCTCAAACATGGCCCCGATGCTCTGGGCTTTGGTCTTGGCTTCCTCGGCTCCGGGGCCCGCAAACAGCTCGTCGACACTGGCCCGGAATAGCGCCAGCCACTGCCGAAAGTGCGCCGCTCCGATGGGCAGCGGAAAGTGCTTGGCCATGGGGCGGCCTTTGTAGCGACTGGTGCCCAGCAGCACGCTGCTCCAGAAACTATACATGGTGGGCAGGTGCGCAGCCCAGTCCACCTGGGCCACATCATTGAAAATGGGCCGCAACAGCGCGTCTTCGTTCACGCGGGCATAGAATGTATCAACCAGCCGCATGATGTCGGCTTCGTTTTGCAGGTCGGGGAGGGGGACGATGGCCATGGCGAAGCTGGTAGTGGTGTGGTTGATGGGAGGAGCAAGGGCGGTGTCGGTATCAGGACCCGGCTGCTACTTTGGGTACTGCCGTGGCCGCTTTGGTTTTGCGCCGGCCGCCCAGCACCACCAGCACCACGGCCAGCACAATGAGGCCCGCGCCGCTCAGCATCTGGAAGTTAAGCACTTCGCCGGCAAACGCCCAGCCCAGCAGCACGGCCACCACCGGATTGACGAAGGCGTACGTACCGGCCAGGGCGGGCTCCACCACGCGCAGCAGCCAGATATAGGCCGTGAACGCCACAATGGAGCCGAGCGTGACTAAATAAGCATACGCCATCCAAGACTTGGTGGTGACTTGGGCAAACTCAAAGCCGGTGGCTTCGCCCCGCAGCAGGCCCAGGATGAGCATGGCCACGCCGCCGCACAGCATCTGCATGCCGCCCGATAGAAAAGGGGAGGACGCGGGCTGATGCTTCTTCGAATACAGCGAGCCCACCGACCACATCACCGCCGCCAGCAGCACCAGCAAAACCCCGATTTCGGGGTGGCCTGGGCGGGGCACCCCGGCCGAGCTGGGGTGCGCGGCCAGCAGGTACATGCCCCCCAGGCCCGCCGCCAAGCCCAACGACACCCAACGCGTGGGCCGCGGCGTGATGCCGCTCAGCCAGCCCAGCAGCGCCAGAAACATGGGCACCGTGGCCACCAGCAGCGACGTAGTGCCGCTGGGCAGGTACAGCACCCCAAACGTGGTGCCGCCGTTGCCGAAGCCCAGCAGGCAAATTCCAATCAGCAGGCCGTGGCCCCAGCCCCGCCAGGTGGGCCGGGGCTCGCCCCGCAGGCGCATCACGGTGTAGAGCAGCCCGCCCGCCAGGCCGTAGCGGGTGCCGGCCATGAGCAGCGGCGGCATGCTGGCCACGGCAAATTTCATGACCAGATAGGTGGAGCCCCAGATGAGGTAAACGGCGGCAAAAGCCAGCAGCAGGGCCACGCGTGAAGGCGCGGCCGGGGCAGTATCGGGCATGTAAGTCGAAAGCAGATATGAGATGCCAGTGGGCCAGCGCGGCTGCGGGCAACAGCACAAAATTAGGGCACTGCCGCGGGGTTACGCCGTGCACCCGCCTGTGGCCGGGCCAAAAGGGAGGGCAAATGGCAAGCGCAAGCGGGAGCAGGCACTGGCTGAAGCGGTGTGCTACAGCTGCTCCCGCTAATTCTGCGGCAGACAACCAGAAAACAGAGTCTAAAGAAGATTATTGGTAAGAGTCTATCGGTCTGTTGAGTTATTAAAATCAGTATTTTTCAGAATATGCATTAGAAATTAGTATTATATTCGATAAAATATCTATACATTTGAAAAAAGCACCTACAAAAAAGCACGGTAAAGAATCAAATAATACTTAAAAAAATGGATAAGACTTAAAAATTGAGGGTAACACAATTTTATAATAGTTGAGTCTTTTTCTTTCTTAAACACTATTCACCACACAAAAGCATCCTATGAAAAAACTGCTACCAACTCTCCTTTTGGGTACTTTCGGCTTTTCGGCCAATGCCCAGACCGATTCAACGGACACGGGCAAGCTGACCGTTTCGGGCTACATCGATACCTACTACCTCACGGCGCTGAACCGGCCCAAGTCGGGGAACCTGCTGGGGGTGGACCAACTGGCCGGTCGGGCCTTCGACCGCCTCGCCGACCAGTTTTCCCTGGGCCTGGTGCAGGCCAAACTGGGGTATTCCAACCGCAAATCCGACCTGGTGGTGGACCTCACCTTCGGGCCCAACGCCGAAATGGGCAACTTCGGCAACACTGTGGGCGCGTTCAATTCCTACCGGCCGCAGTCGCCCTACGGCGCCGCGCTGTATGGTACTTCGGCGGCCATCAAGCAGGCCTATTTTACGTACCGGGTCACGCCCAAGCTCAGCTTCACGGCGGGGCAGTTTGGTACGCACATCGGCTACGAAGTCATCGACGCGCCGGTCAACTACCACTATTCCTTGTCGAACCTGTTCAATAACGGGCCCTTTTACCACATTGGCCTGAAAACGGCTTACGCCTTCAACGACCACACGTCGCTGATGTTAGGCGTGGTCAACAACTGGGACAACCTCACCGACGACAACAAGCAGAAGTCGCTTATCGGGCAATTCTCCTTTAAGCCCCTCAGCACCTGGACGGTGTACGTGAACTGGATTGGTGGCTCGCGCGATGACACCTACCTCAACTCCCTGGTGAGCAGCGGCACGCTGCCGGCCATGTTTGGCAGCTATTCCCGCCAGCTCTACGACCTCACCACCACCTACCAGGTTACGCCCAAGCTCTATTTGGGCCTGAACGCAGCGTACGGCCGCTATAGCTTTGACACCAAATCGGAAACCGAAACCGCCACCTGCACCGATACGTTTGGCAGCACCACGCCCGACTGGGGTGGGGTGGCGCTCTACACCAACTACACTTTCAGCGACGTGCTGGGGCTGGGCGTGCGCTACGAGTACTTTGAGGACAAGCACGCCGTGCGCTACCTGCAAACCAGTAATAACTCGGTCACCGTGACGGCTCCTATCACGCTGGCCGCCACCAAGCTCATCGTGAAGCCGGAATTCCGCTTCGATGCCTCGCCCGACAACTACTACGAAAACGCGGTGGGCGCCGGCCGCCGCACGCAGAGTACGCTGGGCGTGGCCTTCATCTACAAATATTAGCCGGCGCATGGGCGGCTTTTCACTTACGGCCCCACTGGCGGTGCGCCCGCTGCTGGGCCTGCTGGCGGGCTGGCTGACTGCTTTTGCGGCCCAGGCGCAGGCCTTGCCGCTCGACGAGCGGGGCAAGGTGGGCTTTGCCGCCGTGGTGCGGGCCGATTCGCTGCCGGCGGGCACGCTCTATGCCCACGCAAGAACCTGGCTGCGGCGGCGGGGCTACCAGCTGGCCGAGGCCGACTCCGCGACCGGACGGCTGGTGGCGGAGCACGCCTTCGGGGTGTACGACCGGGGCTACCTCACCAAGCGGCTGCACGGCAAAGTGCACTACCGCCTCACGGTGGAAGTGAAGGACGGCCGCTACCGCTCGCAGTTCACCGATTTCTCGTTTGCCTACCACCAGCCCGACCGCAACGCCCTGCCGCAGCCCACCGGCAAAACCAAGCCGCTGGAAGACGCCACGGCCCCCGGTTGGCAAAAGCTCTGGGAAACCCACCGCCAGGATACCCTGCTCATCGTGAACACCCTGGCCGAAGAGCTGAAAACCGCCATGCTCGCCGTGCCCAAACCAGTGGCGCCCGTGCCCCGCGGCGCGGACTGGTAAGATAGTGGTTAGCGGTTGACGGTAAGGTGTTAGTAGGCAGATGGTAAATACGCATCCTTGCGCTGCTGGCCATTGAACACAACTTGCCTCCCGCTAACCACTAACCACTAACCACTAACCGCTAACCACTACTCATTCACCACTAATAAACACCTCACATGCAAAAACCCAACTACGTTCCCGTTTTGCTGCTGCTGGCGCTGGGCCTGCTGGCCACGTTTATGCCAGCCCTGCCCGCTGCCATCGTCACCGAAGGCATCGATTCCGGCGACACCGCCTGGATGCTCTGCGCCACAGCCCTCGTGCTGCTCATGACGCCTGGCCTGGCTTTTTTCTACGGCGGCATGGTGAACTCTAAAAACGTGATTTCGACCATGCTGCAGAGCTTTGTGGCCATGGGCATCATCAGCCTGCTGTGGGTGGTGGTGGGCTTTAGCCTGGCATTTGGCGACTCCATCGGCGGCTTCGTAGGCAACCCGCGCACGTTCTTCCTCTTCCGCGGCGTGCTCGACGGCAAGCCCTGGTCGCTGGCCCCCACCATTCCGCTGATGCTGTTCGCGTTTTTCCAGATGAAATTCGCCATCATCACCCCGGCCCTCATCACCGGCTCCATTGCCGAGCGCATCAACTTCAAGTCCTACATCCTGTTCATCGTGCTGTTCAGCCTGGTGGTGTACGCCCCGCTGGCGCACTGGGTGTGGCACCCCGACGGCTTCTTGTTCAAGCTGGGCGTGCTCGATTTTGCGGGCGGCACGGTGGTGCACATGTCGGCGGGCTGGGCGGCCCTGGCCTCGGCCATGTACCTGAAGCCCCGCAAAGCGCACGGCGCGGCGGAGGTGATGCCGCCGGCCAATATTCCGTTTGTGCTGCTGGGCACGGGCCTGCTGTGGTTCGGCTGGTTCGGCTTCAACGCAGGGTCGGCAGTGGCGGCTAATTCGTTGTCTGTAAGTGCATTTGCGACCACCAACGTGGCGGCTTCGGCGGCCGGCCTCGCCTGGATTCTGTTTGATGTGGCCCGGGGCAAGAAGCTCTCGGCGCTGGGCTTCTGCATTGGCGCCGTGGTGGGCCTGGTGGCCATTACGCCGGCTTCGGGCTTCGTAACGGTTCCGGTGAGCATCTTCATCGGCGTGGTGGCGGGCATCACCAGCAATGCGGTGGCGCACATGCGCTCCAAGTCGCGCCTCGACGACACGCTGGACGTATTTCCCTGCCACGGCGTGGGCGGCATGGTGGGCTTGCTCATGACGGGCATCTTCGCCAGCAAAGCCGTAAACTCGGCCGCCGTCGATGGCCTGGCTTACGGGGGCACGGCCTTGTTTCTCAAGCACCTGCTGTCGCTGGTGCTCGTGTCGGCCTTCGCCTTCGTGGCCTCGTTTGCCCTGCTCAAGCTCACGGACCTCCTCACGCCGCTGCGCGTGTCGGAGGAAGAAGAATTGCAGGGCCTCGACATCAGCCAGCACGAAGAAAAGCTGCTGGTGGGCGCGTAAGCGGGTTCCTGGTGTGAAGGAAGTGGAAAGGCCGGAGCATTTGCTTCGGCCTTTCTTCGTTGGAGAAGGCCCGCGTTCGACCGGCAGCCGGGTGAACCAGGAGTCGGAGTTGCGCATTTGCCCGCGCAACTCACCCCATTCGCTCATCTTTGCTCCGTGAAACCATTTTCCCTTCTTCTCCTGCTTGGCCTATTGGCGAGCAGCAGCAGCCCCGCCGCGGCGCAACTCCTGCAACCCAAGCCCGCTTTCTCCCGCGCCGACT
>JAYSZD010000869.1:0-1201 GCA_043738185.1 Hymenobacter sp.
GCAAGTCGCTGAGCATGCACACGGCCCGGATTAAAATTGTAATTGATAGGTATAATTCCACCTTAAAGTAGACCACCGCCAAAAAAATAGTCAGATTAAACATCTCGCTGAAAAACAATTATTTATATAATTCTCCTGCGATTTTAGCTCTATTTAGCCAATTTTAACCGTGCCATTGGACTACAAATCAGACCCTGAAAATTACACGTTTACCAGGGTCTGCTTTTTGTTAGTATTTTGAATAAGCTACTTGCGAATTCTTGCCCTACCCAATTCCAGTACTGCAATGCCTCTAGGTTCGGCGGAGTCCAACCTGCCGGCTGGTTCAATCATAAAAAAGGGATGCACGCTCTTTTTTTTAGTATGCGGCTTATTGTTTTCGAGCCATAGGGACTAGCCTTTACCAGCGCTTATGGATGGTTTTCGAGTCGGAACGGGCAATCTAGGTGGGGTGGTGGGCCCATGTGGGCGTGACCCTGGGCCTTTCTTACTACACGTTTCGGCAAATTCACTACGCTATTGAGCGCTACAAGCAAACCCTGCCCCACACACCTGGGCTGACTACGTGCGCTATCTTTTCTTGCTGCTCAACATGCTGGTGGAGAGGCTGAAACGCTCCCCGGATTTTTTCGCGATGCCCGGCGTCGGTGTTGGGATGCGGCCATGTTCTCCGCCGGGCTGGAGCGCATTCTTTACGGTTACGTCAAGATAGTGGTGCTGGGTAATGCTTTGCTGAAGGACAAACTGTGCCACTTATAGCAATTCTCTGGTTAGTGTACGTGGTATTCACAATGGTCGAACCAGTTTTTTGCGTCGGCTTCGGTCACCCATTCGGTGGCCGTTTTGATAACCGCTTTCAAGGCCTCGCGGGTGCGGGCCTGGGCCGTGCGCAGCCAAGTTTCGAGCTTGCTGAAGGCGAGTTCGATGGGGTTAAAATCGGGCGAGTAGGGCGGCAGGTACAGCAGGCGGGCGCCGCGGGCTTCCACCCGTTCGGCCAGGCCGGCCACTTTGTGGGCCGGCAGGTTGTCGCGCACGACTACGTCGCCGGGCACGAGCGTGGGGCCGAACACGTGGTCGAGGTAGGCGGCAAACACGTCGCCGTTGACGGCCCCGCTTGGGGTCATGGCCGCTTGCAGGCCGTCCGGGGTCAGGGTGGCCACCAGCGTCACGTTCGGCCCGGCGTGCAGCGGCGTGGCCTGGT
>JAYSZD010000870.1:0-7524 GCA_043738185.1 Hymenobacter sp.
TTCCTCCTTTAAAGCGCCTTCGGCGGAGGAGTTGAGTCATGATTACTTGTGGCGCATTCACGCCGAAACGCCCAAACGGGGGCACATCGGGGTATTCAACCGGTCTCACTACGAGGACGTGCTTATCACCCGCGTGCACGGTTTGATTGACAAGAAAACCTGGAAACAACGCTACGAGGAAATCAACAGCTTCGAAGCGTTGCTAGCCCACAACGGTACGGTGGTCCTCAAATTCTTCCTGCACATTTCCAAGGCCGAACAGGCCGAACGCCTGCAAGCGCGCCTCGACAAACCCGCCAAAAACTGGAAATTCGACCCCAACGACCTCAGGGAGCGCAAGCTGTGGCCGGCCTATCAGGATGCTTACGAGGATGCAATCCGCCACTGCTCTCCGGCCCACGCGCCGTGGTTTGTGGTGCCGGCCAACCAAAAGTGGGCGCGGGATTTGGCCATCACGGAGATTATAGTGGCCGCTTTGGAGGCCATGAACCCCCAGCCGCCCAAGGTCGATTTTGATGTGGCGGCGCAGGTGGTGGAGTAACAGCGTCCGAGGCTTTGTGCAGTTGGGGAATTGCCCAACTGTCCGCCCGGAACTGAAGAAAAATTTATAACTAAAAGCCGAAGTCAAGAACTACTGCCGGGCAGAATACGTCCGCTGAAACCAAAGCTTGGATATGTATTGCCGATGGTTGCTTCAACGTCCGGCTCCAATTGCACAAAATCTTTTGTTGGTGGCAGTGGTTTTTTAGATGGTTTTATTTTTCTTTCACCCACTTATTCGCCTTTAAGTCAAATGAATCATCGGTGTCATGAAACGTAAGATAAATTGGTATACTTAGTTTACGATTATCAGTTTTATTCCAACAATTTATAAACCATTCTATGAAAATTTCTTTTTGGGTTTTTTCAAATTCGTCCAAATCTTGATTGTCATCTTCATTTTGAAAATCATATTGGTCTAAGTTTGGATTTAATTCCTCGTCATTTAGTAACCCATTAGAATATTTTTCTTTTAACAGACTTCTGTAGCCGAATTGACTTGATGAACTGTCCATAGGATACAATCCTAATCTGTACCCGTCAATAAATACTTCAATATCCAACAAGTCGACTTTATCTATGTGAGTTGATTTACTAAGTCCCCAATCTCCTTCGATGATTTTCGTCAGTTCGTCAATTAGTTGATTGCTTAGACTGTCAAGATGTTGTTTTGTTTTTAATAAAATGTCTTTTGTTGCTTGTCTCATTGTTCAATTTTTAGAGTCAGTTTGTCCATTGCCACCAACATTGTGATAACCGCTACTCGCAGACCACACGAGTGGCGGGTATTTCTCTTTAGTACACAAGTTAGTAGCGGGAAACATACCAAACCGGCCTGCCTCCCGCTATACAAATTTAATTACCCTACTAGCGCTCCCGTTTCCTTGCGCTCGCCAATCTGCTGGCGCCACATGGCGTAGTAGAGGCCCTTCTGCAGCAGCAGCTCCTCGTGGCGGCCCTGCTCGGCGATGTGGCCGCGCTCGAGCACGAAAATGCGGTCGGCATGGAGGATGGTGCTGAGGCGGTGGGCGATGAGGATGGTCATGTGCTGGCGCGAGCCGGACAGCTCCCGCACCGTCTTGCCGATTTCCTCCTCAGTGAGCGAATCCAGGGCCGAAGTGGCTTCGTCGAACACCATGAGCGTGGGCTTGCGGAGCAGGGCGCGGGCAATGCTGAGGCGCTGCTTTTCGCCGCCCGATACCTTCACGCCGCCTTCGCCGATGACCGAGTCCAGGCCCTGGGGGGCGCGGGCCAGGAGCGTGGTGGCTGCCGCCTGGTGCAGGGCGCGCAGGCATTCCTCATCGGTGGCGTTGGGTGCTACGAAGCGCAGGTTTTCGCGGATGGTGCCGGAGAAGAGCTGCGTGTCCTGGGTCACGAAGCCGATTTGCTCGCGTAGCTCGTCGAGGTCAATTTCGGAGCCGGGAATGCCGTTGTAGCGAATCTGGCCCGAGAGGGGCGGGTAGAGGCCGACGAGCAGCTTCACCAGCGTGGTTTTGCCCGAGCCGGAGGGGCCCACGAAGGCAATGGTTTCGCCGAGCTTGGTGGTGAAGGAGATGCTGCTTAGTGCCGGGGCATTGGCGGTGAGGTGCTTGAACGAAACGCTTTCGAAGGCCAGGTTTTCGATGTGCGCCACCGACTTCGGGTTGGCTGGTTTCTGGTCTTTGGGCGTGTCGAGAATCTGCTGGAAGTTGCCCAGCGAAATTTCGGTTTCGCGGTAGATGCCGATGATGGTGCCCAACTCCTGCAGCGGCCCGAAGATGGAAAACGAGTAGATGAAGAATGAGAAGAACTCGCCCAGGCTGATGTGGTTCTGCACCCGCAGGTAGAGCAGCAGCAGCACGATGGTGTTGCGCAGCAGGTTCACGAACGTGCCCTGCACAAAGGAGAGCGAGCGCAGGTAGCGCACCTTGCGCAGCTCCAGCTTCAGGATTTTTTCGGTGGTGGCGTTCAGGCGCTCGGTTTCCTGCTGGGCCAGGCCCAGGCTCTTGATGAGCTCAATATTGCGCAGACTTTCGGTGGTGGAGCCGGCCAGGGCCGTGGTTTCGGCCACGATGGTCTTCTGAATGACCTTGATGCGCTTGCTGAGCGCAAAGCTCAGAATGCCCAGCAGCGGAATGGTGAGGAAGTAGCCCGCCGCGATGGGCCAGTACACCGTGATGGCGTACCACATCACGAAAATAATGCCCACCAGCGCCGTGAACAGCACGTTTACAAAGCTCTGAATGAGCTTTTCCACGTCGAGGCGCACCTTCTGGAGCTTGCCCAGGGTTTCGCCCGAGCGCTGGTCCTCAAACACCTGGTAGGGTAGCTCCAGGGAGTGGCGCAGGCCGTCGGAGTACATTTTGGCCCCCAGCCGCTGGGTGATGACGTTGACGTAATAGTCCTGGAAGTTTTTGGCAATGCGCGACACCATGGCCACGCCCAGCATCATGCCGATGTAGGGGATGGCCTCCCGGAAAAACGGCCAGAACGGCACCTGCATGATGCCGCCGAGGTCGCCGTTTTTGGGCACGAACTTATCAACCAGCTTGCGGAAAATGTAGGGGTCCAGCAGCGAGAATACCTGGTTGACGGTGGCCAGCACCAGGGCCAGCACCAGCAGGCCCCAGTAGTTGCGCAGGTAGCTATAAAGGATTTTCATGCAGCAAAGTAACGGCCCGAACCATTGGCGGGTTCGGGGTTGCAACTCCGGTGCCCGCCAATGGTTCGGGCCTGTTTACCGCTTTTGGCGGAGCCAGCTGCTACCCGCCAGACCAGCCCGCGGGCGGGGCGCCGTTGCCGGGCGGCGGGATGCTGCGCTTCCCCCTAAACTAGACTTGTTCCTCAATTAAACTTCTCAAAACCGTCTGTTATGCTTCATCTGGCATCCGCTTGTCGAAGCATCTCTACCGCACCGTTGAGACCGTCCAACGGAGCGGTAGAGATGCTTCGGCTGCGCTCAGCATGACAGACGTTATTGAGAAGTTTAATTCAGGAACAAGTCTACGATGTACTTTCACCGCATGGAAAACCACCGGGAAGACTACATCCTGTCGGCTGATAAGCGGCAGTATGGGAAGCTGGACCTCAAGGGGCGCGCCCGTGCCATGCGGCACCAGCCCACCGAGGCCGAAGAAGCCCTGTGGCAAGCCCTGCGCGGCGGCCGGGTGGGCGCTAAATTCCGCCGCCAGCACGTCATCGACCGCTACATCGTGGACCTGGTTTGCATCGGCAAATGGCTGGTGGTGGAGGCCGACGGCGCGGACCACCGCACCCCTGACCAGACCAGCTACGACCAGGGCCGCTCCGAGCTGCTGGCCGAGCGGGGCTACCGCGTGCTGCGCTTTCCCAATGCGCGCGTGCTGACGGACCTGCCCGGCGTGCTGGCCGAAATTGAGGCCGCCCTGCGCCAGGCCCCGTAGCCCCGGCCGTTCGGGCGCGCGCCTCACCCCCCAGCCCCCTCTCCTCAGGGAGAGGAGGAGCTAGCTATAGCCCTAGCAAACACAACTAAAACTAGAAAACTAGTCCCCCCTCTCCCGAAGGAGAGGGGGCTAGGGGGTGAGGCGCACCGCCCCCCCACTCTCCAAAAAAATATGCCCCTTTCCCTCTCCGAATTAAAAGACCGCGCCATTCGCTTTGCCCAGGACTGGCGCGAGGCCACCGACGAGCGCGCCGACGCCCAGGCCTTCTGGATTGACTTCTTCCACGTCTTCGACGTGAAGCGGCGGCGCGTGGCTTCCTTCGAAGTGCCCATTAAGAAGGCCGACGGGCGGCAGGGCTTCATCGACCTGTTGTGGAAGGGTACCCTGCTGGTGGAGCACAAAAGCCGGGGCCGCGACCTGGACCGTGCCGGCCAGCAGGCCCGCGACTACTTCCCCGGCCTCAAAGACCACGAGCTGCCGCGCTACATTCTCGTGTCGGACTTCGCTCGCTTCCGGCTCTACGACCTCGACGAGGGGACGGAGCACGAATTTGGGCTGGCCGAGCTCCATTCCAACCTGCACTTGTTCGCCTTCCTCACCGGCTACCAGAAGCGCGAGTACCGGCCCGAGGACCCCGCCAACATCAGGGCGGCCGAGCTGATGGGCGAGCTGCACGATGCCCTGCTGGCCGGCGGCTACCACGGCCACAAGCTGGAAGTGCTGCTGGTGCGCATCCTGTTTTGCCTGTTTGCCGAGGATACGGCCATCTTTGAGAAGAACGCCTTTCAGGAATTTCTCGAAACTCAGACCCGGCCCGATGGCGCCGACGTGGGCACCCGGCTGGCCGAGTGGTTTTCGGTGCTCGACCAGGCGCCCGCCGAGCGCCAGCGCCACCTGCCCGACTACCTCGCCCAGCTGCCCTACGTGAACGGGGCCCTGTTCACGGAATACTTCCCGTTTCCGAGCTTCGACGCGGCCCTGCGCGAGCGGCTCATCCGGTGCACGTACTTTGATTGGTCGCGCATTTCGCCCGCCATTTTCGGCTCGCTGTTTCAGAGCGTGACGGACCCCGTGAAGCGGCGCAACCTGGGGGCGCACTACACCTCGGAGGCCAATATTCTGAAGGTGATTCAGGGCCTGTTTCTGGATGAGCTGCGCCAGGAGCTGGCCGCCGCCGGCCAAAGCCGGCCCCGCCTCGATGCCCTGCACCGGCGCCTGGAGCAGCTGCGGTTTCTGGACCCGAGCTGCGGCTGCGGCAACTTCCTGGTGGTGACCTACCGCGAATTGCGCCTGCTGGAGCAAGAAATCCTCGAACGCCTCTTCGTGAGCCAGCGCGCCAGCGGCCAAACCGTGGACCTGGCCCTCTACGCCCGCGTGCAGGTGGACCAGGCCTATGGCATCGAGGTGGAGGAGTTCCCGGCCCGCATTGCCGAGGTGGCCATGTGGCTCATGGACCACCAGCTCAACCTGCGCCTCTCCGAAGCCTTCGGCAACCTCTACCTGCGCCTGCCCCTCACCCGCACCGCCAAAATCGTGCACGGCAACGCCCTCACCACCGACTGGGAAACCGTGTGCCCCAAGGAGCAGCTGAGCTACATTCTGGGCAATCCGCCGTTCATCGGCAAGCATTTGCAGACTAAAGAGCAGAAGGCGGAAATGGCTTTGCTTTTTAAAGGGGTGAATGGTGGTGGCCTATTGGACTTTGCTTCGGCTTGGTTTTATAAAGCCGCACGATACATGCAGGGTACCGAAATAAGAGCGGCTTTAGTCAGCACAAATTCAATTGTGCAGGGGGAACAAGTCGGTATTTTATGGAATGAATTGTTCACGAAATACCAGATTAAAATTCATTTTGCACACCGCACTTTTAAATGGAATAATGAGGCAAGAGGAAATGCACAGGTTTACTGTGTAATTGTTGGTTTCGGGCCGGAGGACACGCTAAAGCATTTCATCTACGATTATGATACTCCGCGAGCAGAACCTTTGCGAAAGGAAGTTTCACGCATTAATTCTTATTTAATTGAAGCTGATAATGTCTTGATTTCAGGCCGGACAAAACCGCTGAGCCATGTCCCTGAAATGGTCAATGGAAACAAGCCTGTTGATGGTGGGTTTCTTTTTTTGAATGATGATGAGAAGGCAGAATTATTAAGTAGAGAGCCACAAGCCGCGCCATACATAAAGCCGTTTCTTGGGGCGCAAGAGTTTCTGCGTAGTCAGAATCGATGGTGCCTGTGGCTTGAAGGAATTTTGCCATCAGTGTTAAAAGAATTGCCGCTCGTATCGCAACGAGTGAACCAGTTGCGGCTTTTTCGTCTCGAAAGCACAAAAGCTGATACTGTTCGCATAGCGCAGTTTCCAACACTTTTCGGTGAGATTCGCCAACCTAAAAACGAGTACCTGTTAATTCCGCGTCACTCGTCAGAAAACCGTCGCTACGTTCCTTTCGGCTTCTTTTCACCTAATGTTATTCTCGGTGATTCATGCATGAGTATTCCAAACGCAACGCCTTACTTATTCGGGGTGATGACTTCGGAAATGCACATGGCTTGGATGCGCCAAATCTGCGGAAGAATCAAAAGCGACTTCCGCTATTCGGCTACCCTCGTCTACAACAACTTCCCCTTTCCCCCAGCGCCCAGCCCGAAGCAAACCGCCGCCGTGGAAGCCGCCGCCGCGCAGGTGCTGGCGGCCCGCGCCGCGTTTCCTACCGAAAGCCTGGCCACCCTCTACGACCCCCTCACCATGCCCCCGGCCCTGGTGCGGGCCCACGCCGTCCTCGATAGGGCCGTGGACCAGTGCTACCGGCCGGCAGCCTTCGCCACCGAGCTGGCGCGGCTGGAGTTTCTGTTCGCGGCGTACCGTACTTTGCAGGCCCCCTTGCTGCCCCCCCCAGCCAAGGCCCGCAAGCGGGCCAAAACATAGCCGCACCCGTTTGGTTGTGTCCCTATTATTTTCATCTCGAAGCCCTTGAGCACCTACACCCTTACGTATCGGCCCGACCTGGATATCGTATTCCTGCGTTGGCTGGTCCCCGAAACCCTGCTTCAGGTCCAAGGCTCCTACGAAGCCGCCCTGACGCTGGCCCAGGCCCACGGCTGCGGTAACTGGCTGCTCGACTCGCGCCGCTGCGGTCCCATCAACCCGGCCGAAACCGCCTGGCTCACCGATACGTTTTTTCCGCGGGCCGTAGCGCAGCTGGCCCCGCGCCCGTTGCGGCTGGCCGTGTTCAGCTCCCTGTACCGCCTGGAGCAGATGCGTACCGACGCGGCCGTGAGCCCGGCCGTGCAGGCCGCTTTGGCCCCCAGCCAGCCCTACGAGGCGGCCGTTTTTATTGCCGAGGCAGAAGCCGTGGCCTGGCTGCAGGCCTCCCTGGTGTAGGGCCCCGCCGTCCGGGCCGGGCGGCCGGTCCGGAAGCCCCTTTTGCCCCCGCCCCAGCCCCAAAAAGGGCCACGAGGGCCGTAGAAAGTCCCGGCGGGGCTGCTTTTAGGCCCGCGCTCGCACTGGTTGGGGCCAGCGCGGGACCTTTTAGGGCCCGCCGGGGAGCAGCTGGGGCCGCGCGGGGGCTAAAAGCACCCGC
>JAYSZD010000871.1:0-7517 GCA_043738185.1 Hymenobacter sp.
ACGGCGTCGCGAATCAAAATCTCGTCGTACACGTGAAGCTCCGTGCTCACCGGCTGCCGGTTGGGCGGCGGTGTGGCAATCACGCTCAGGTCGCGGGCCCCCATCAGGGAGAAGTGCAGCGTGCGCGGAATGGGCGTGGCCGAAAGCGTGAGCGTGTCCACGTTCACTTTCAGCTCCTTGAGCTTGTCCTTGGTCTTGACGCCGAATTTCTGCTCCTCGTCAATAATGAGAATGCCCAGGTCCTTAAACTTAATGTCCTTGTTGGTCAGCCGGTGCGTGCCAATCAGGATGTCGGTTTTACCCTCGGCTACCCGCTGCAAAGTTTCCTTTATCTGCTTCGTGGACTTGAAGCGGTTGACGTACTCCACCGTAACCGGCAGCGTAGCCAGCCGGTCGCGAAACGTCTTGTAGTGCTGCATGGCCAGAATGGTGGTGGGCACCAGCACGGCTGCTTGCTTGCCATCGGCCACGGCCTTGAAGGCGGCCCGAATAGCAATTTCGGTCTTGCCAAAGCCTACGTCGCCGCAGATGAGCCGGTCCATGGGGTGGGGCTGCTGCATGTCGTTTTTCACGTCTTCCGTGGCCTTGGCCTGGTCGGGCGTGTCCTCGTAAATGAAGCTCGACTCCAGCTCCGCCTGCATAAACCCATCGGGCGAAAACGCGAAGCCCGGCGCCGTCTTGCGCTTGGCATACAGCCGAATCAGGTCGGCCGCAATGTCCTTCACCTTCTTCTTTACCGCCTTTTTCTTGTTCTCCCATTCCGGCGAGCCCAGCTTGCTCATCGTGGGCGGCGAGCCCTCGGCGCCGCTGTACTTGGCAATCTTGTGCAGCGAGTGAATGCTCACCGTCAGCAGGTCGTCGTCGCGGTACACCAGCCGGATAGCCTCCTGCACCTGCCCGTTGATGTCCACCTGCGTCAGGCCCGCAAACCGCGCGATGCCGTAGTCCTGGTGCGTCACGAAGTCGCCGGGCTGCAGCGTTTTCAGCTCGCGCAGGGTGAGGGCCTTCTTCTTCGAGAATTTTTTGGTTTCCTGCGCCCGGTAGTACCGCTCAAACAGCTGGTGGTCAGTATAAACGGCTAGCTCCAGCTGCTCGTCCACAAACCCCTCGCGCAGGGCCAGCAGCAGGTGCTGAAACTTCACGTTGTTGTCCAACTCATCGAAAATCGTGCGCAGCCGGTCGGCCTGCCGCACGGTATCGGCGGTAATAATGGTGGTGAAATTGCGGTGCTGATTCTCCTGCAGGTTCTTCACCATGCGCTCAAATTCCTTGTTGAAGCTCGGCTGCGGCTTGGCCGCAAACTGAAACGTCTCGGCGTTTCTGAAATGGAAGCGCTTGCCGAATTCCACCACCGCAAACTCGTCAAGCAGCTTCTTGAAGCTCTTGCCCGACTCAAACAAGTCGCCGGGCTTGCTCACAATCTGCATGCCGCCCGCCTCGCTCAGCATCTGCTGGAAATTGGCCTCGGCTTTCTCAAATAGCTCCGTCACCACGTCCAGCGTCTGCCGCACGTCCTTCGCCCAGATGCAGGCCGTGCGGGGCAAAAACTCAAAAAAGGCCTCCCGCGTTTCCGTCAGCATCTTGGTTTGCACGTTGGGGATAATGCTGATGTTGGGCCGCGGCTCTACCGAGAGCTGCGTTTCCGGATTAAACGTGCGGATGCTCTCAATCTCATCGCCGAACAGCTCCAGCCGGAACGGCAGCTCGTTGGCGTAGCTGAACACGTCCACGATGCCGCCGCGCACGGCGTACTGACCCGCCTCGTACACAAAATCCGTCTTCTCAAAGTCGTACTCGCCCAGCAACTCGCCCAGGAAATTCACGTCCAGCTTGTCGCCCACCTTGGCGTTGAAGGTGTTCTTCACCAGGCTCTGCCGGTTTATTACCTTCTCCGTCAGCGCCTCTGGGTAGGTCACGATGAACACGCTGTTGCCCGTCGTGGCGGCCCGCGTGGTATTCAGTCGGTTCAGGGCCTCGGCGCGCATCAGCACGTTGGCATTTTCGGTCTCGTCAAACTGGTAGGGCCGCTTGTAGGAGCTGGGAAACAGCAGCGCCTCGGGCCCCTCCGGCAGCAAGTGCTGCAGGTCGGACAGGAAGTAGGCGGCCTCTTCCTTGTCGTGGAGAATGAACACGTGCGGGTGCTGCGCATGGGCCACGGCCGCCGCTACCACGGCATCCTGGCTACCCACCAGGCCGCGCAGGTGCAGGCGCACGCCGCCGGGCTCGGGCTTGGTGGCCGCGCGCAGGCGCGCCGCCAGGGTTTGTAACTCGGGTGAAAGGCGGTATAGACGAAGAAAATCAGCTACTTGCACAGGTAAAAACGCTAAGAAGGGACAAATGAAGTAGCCCGGCCGGAGTGATTCCGGTCGGGCAGCGGCTTAGGATACAGCGTAGCCGAAGGTAAGGTTTCCAAAGCGCGCCCGTAGCTTCGTTGCCATTTACCAGTGAGCAGTGAGCAGTTACCAATTGTTCGTGCCAGCCCATGTTCGCATAATTACGGAACAACGGTTCACTGCTCATTGCTCACTGCTTACCAACCACCCATGCGCGGTTCTTCTCACCTGGCCATCGGCCTCATTACCGGCGTGGCCATTGCGGGGCTGGTGCCCGGCATTCCGTTTTCGCTGGCCGGCATTGCCCTGGCCGGCTTTTCCAGTCTCGCGCCCGACCTCGACCATCCCGACAGTCGCCTGAGCAAGCGCCTGGGGTTCACCCAAAACTACGTGCGCTGGGCCTTTGCTGCCGGCGCCCTGGCCATTGGGGCCTATGCCTACTTTCAACTCGCGGCGGGCTCCGAGCAGCGCTTGTACTATACGGCGGCACTCGCCTTCGGGCTTATTGGCGTGGGCATGCAGGGCGGCTCGGCCCGGCGGCTGGCGTTGCTCTTCACCGGGCTTGCTACGGTAGTGGCCGGTCTTTACACCGAGCAATTGTGGCTAAGTTTATTGGGAACGTTTGTGGCGCTGGCGCCTTTCACATCGCACCGTTCCTGGACGCATACCATCTGGGCCACCGCCCTTTGGACGTACATCGGCTACCTGGCCGACCAGCACTTGGGCTGGCGTGGTGTGGCACTGTACGCGGGTGGAGGGTATCTCTCTCATATTATGGCTGATACGCTAACTAAATCCGGGGTTAGATGGCTTTTGCCATTGGTGAACTACTCTTTTAAAATCCCGCTTATCAGCACCGGTTCCCCCACCGGCAACGTGCTCGAAGTCGCCATTTGCGCGGGTTACGGGCTGCTGGTTTTGGGTCTGGTAATCGGGCATATAGGATTCTAGCCTTGAAGCAGCGGCCCACAGGCCCGTATTGTACTCCTCACTGCCAAGGCGTACTGTTGCATAAGTCAGCCAATACCACTAGCTTCGCAGTAGATATGCCCCTTTATTAAGACGGTGATTGTATTGATTCGTGCTACTATCCAGCGTTTTCAATGTGTTTCGCCGTCCGGCATTCTATCAAATCAATAATTAAGGCAATACTAATTCGGGGAGGGCTACGCGCCGGGTGCGACTACCGAACAAAATAGGGCTATACCGATTGTCATGAACTTGGAAGGGGTGCGACCACGCCTTCCTTTTGTGCCGATTCTACCACTTCCACATCCACTCTCTTTCACATCAAAACACTTTTCTAATCTTAAATACCAATCATTACCATGAACCAGATGAACAGCCCCTTGATTCGGGTTGGTGTCTTCTATGACGGCAACTATTTTTTAAAAATCAGTGATTATTACTATTTCCAGCACGAGCGCAAGGCGCGCATCAGCCTGGAGGGCTTGCACGAATACATACGTCACCAGGTGGCCGAAGAAGAGGACGTAGACCTGCGTCTGGCGCAAATTACCGATGCTCACTTTTTCCGGGGCCGTCTGTCCGCTACTGAGGCCCGCGACAAAGACCGGCTGTTTCACGACCGCCTGCTCGATGACATTCTGATGAACCTGGGCGTGCAGACGCACTACATGGCCCTAAAAACCCGCGACGGCCGCCTGCAGGAAAAAGGCATCGACGTGTGGCTCAGTCTCGAAGCCCTGGAGTTGGCTCTGCACAAAACCCTCGACGTGGTGGTGCTCATTGCCGGCGACTCGGATTATGTGCCCCTCATCCGCAAGCTAAACACGGTGGGTACCCGCGTGATGCTGCTCAACTGGGATTTCAAGTACGAAGACTTCAAGGGCGAAACCCGCGTGACGCGCGCTTCGCAGCAGCTGCTGGAGCAGGTAACCTACCCGGTGGCCATGCACGACGTTATCGACCGCGGCCTGCAGGCCCAGGACGAAGTGGTGGAAGCCCTGTTCGTAAACCAGTCGGAGCCCGCCGCGTTTGCGCCCAGCACCGCCTCGGCGCCCAAGCTGGTGCGCCCTACCGGCCCCACCGCTGCCGGCCCCGTGGGCACGTTGGGCATGAGCACCATCAAGAACCTGAAAAACGGTTTCGGCTTCGTGGTAATGCCCCCCAACAACCTGTTTTTCAGCTACGCCGACCTGACCGAAGGCGACTTCAACGACCTGCGTGAAGGCGACTGGGTGGAATTCACCGTGGGCCGCAACCACCGCGACGAAGACTGCGCCCGCAACGTGCGTAAAGTAACCGCCCCGCAGCTGACCGATATGGAGGACGACTACGAACCCGTGAACGCCCACGCCGCCACGGCCGAGCTGTAGGGGAAGTTAAAAGTTAAAAGTGAAGAATTAAAAAGGCCCGTCTGACGAATCAGACGGGCCTTTTTAATTCTTCACTTTTAACTCATTTCATCACTAGCTGGGCAAAGTCCCGCTTGGAGGCCGGGTAGCGGTTGAAGGTGCCCAGGCCGCGGGCCACGGCCACGTCTTCCTTGCCCTCGGCCACGCGGTAAATCACGCAGCTGCTCACCACCAGCTTGTTGCCGATGTGGTCCACTACGCCCTTAGCCACTAAGGTGTCGTGCAGATGCGCCGCGTGCAGGAAATTCATCTTAAACTCCACCGTTGATACAAACTCCAGGTGCGTGAAAGCCAGTGTGAGGGCCGCTGCACCCAACGCCGCGTCCATAAGGCCCGCCAGCACGCCGCCGTGGCAGGTATTGGGGGACGAAAGGTGTTCGTCGCGAATGGTCATGCGGTACTCGGCCTGGCCGGGTTCGGGTACGGTGAGGGTCATGCCGTTGGCGCGGCCGTAGTGGTTTATCTGGTTGTAGGCCGCTACCATGGCGGCGAGTTGGGGGAGTGGGCGAGCGGAAGTTGATGAATCAGACACGAGGGCGGGATTTTCAGTGAAGCGGCTTGGGGCGGCCGCTTTGCCAAAAGTCGGTGCCAAAGTCCGAACTTGGGTGCGCGGCGGTGCGCCGTGCTTTGTCCTCCTCCCGTTTTATCCCTGCCATGTCAGCCCTGCCCGCCACGTTCCAGCATCCATGGTATTCACCACTCGGTGACTTTCCGCCTCTACGCCGGCCTGTGGCACAGTTGGAAAAAAATTTCAAGCAGACTCGCCCAAATTCTAAGCTGTAAGCCGCAGGCAGAGGGCTGCTCCGTAGCGCTTGGGCAGCTGTCGCTAGAGTAGCTTGCGCATCAGAAAATGCGGAATTACCCCATAAAGCGTGTGCGAGGGTTCCACCACTTCATACCCCAGCCGCTCATAGAATGGTACTGCGGTTTCGCGGGAATGCAACACGATTTCCGTTAGGCCCATTGCCTGGGCCTGGGTTTCCAGCGCGTCCATCATCTGGCGGCCCAGGCCGGTGCCGGCGGCTTGCGGCGCCACCGCCATGAAGCGTACCTGCCCCTGTTGTGCGCTGGTGGGCTGCAGCATGCCCACGGCCAGGGCCTCCGGGCGCGGGCTGGTTTCATCGGCCAGGAGCAGCGCGTGAGCGGTGCCCGGTTCGTCGTCGGCGGGCACGCGTTCGGAGCCGGGCGGTTGTTGCCAGGGCTGGCGGAGCACGGTATAGCGCAGCTGATAGTAGGCATCCCACTCGGCGGGGGTGCGGGGCGGGCGAACAGGGAAGGAAGGCATAAGCGAAACTATAGGTGCGGCCGCGCAACCATGCAGGAGTTGGGCCGTTACCTTTGCGCCCCGGCCCCGGCCGGTTACTCATTTCAAAACTACGCCCCATCCGCTATGGCATCCTTCGACATCGTAAGCAAAGTAGACCCGCAAACCTTGGAAAACGCGGTGAACACAGCCCAGAAAGAACTGCAAACCCGCTACGACCTGCGCGACACCAAAGGCGGCATCGAGCTGAACAAAAAGGAAAATACCATTTTGCTGTCGTCCGAGAATTCCATGCGTGTGAAGGCGCTGGAGGATATTCTACTGGGCCGCGTGGTGAAGCAGGGCATCGACGGCACCAGCCTGGATTTCTCGGCCGACGAGCAGCCCAGCGGCAACCTGGTTAAAAAAACCATTAAGGTGCGCGCCGGCGTCGACAAGGAGTTTGGCCGCAAAATTATCAAAGCCATCAAAGACGCCAAGGTGAAGGTAGAGGCCCAGATGCAGGACGACCAGGTGCGCGTCACGGCCAAGAAAATCGACGACCTGCAGGCCGCCATTGCCGTGCTGCGCCAGTCCGACATTGGTTTGCCGCTGCAGTTTGTAAACATGAAGTCTTAAAAAACATATGAATTATGAGTTGTGAATTATGAGTTGTCATTTTCGCTTCGCCTGTAATTCGTAATCTAAAACTCATAATTCACAACTCGTAATTATTTCCCGTGTACGATTTCGCTGCTTTTGCCCAACCCGCTACTTGGGTTAGCTTGTTGACCCTCACGTTCATGGAAATCGTGCTGGGAATTGACAACATCATTTTTATCTCCATAGTGGTGAACCGCCTGCCGCCCGAGCAGCAGGCCCGCGGTCGCACCATTGGCCTGCTGCTGGCGCTGCTGTTCCGCATCGGGCTGCTGCTCAGTATTTCGTGGATTGTGGGCCTGCGGGCGCCGTTATTCGATGTGAACCTGCCTTGGCAGGACGTGCCCTTCGGCGTGACCGGGCGCGACCTGATTCTGCTGGCCGGCGGCCTGTTCCTGATTTACAAAAGCACCACCGAAATCCACAACAAGCTGCAGGGCGAAGAGGAGCATGAGGATGGCAGCGGCCCCAAGCACGCCACCATGCGCAACATCATCATCCAAATCATCATCATCGACATCGTGTTCAGCTTCGACTCTATTCTGACGGCCGTGGGCCTTGTGGACAACGTGCTGGTGATGATTGTGGCCGTGATATTGGCCATGGGCGTGATGCTGGCCTTCAGCAACGCCGTGGCCGGTTTCGTCAACAACAATCCTACCATCAAGATGCTGGCGCTGTCCTTCCTCATCATGATTGGCTTCATGCTGGTGATGGAAGCCGCCCACAAAGAAGTGGAAAAAGGCTACCTCTACTTCGCCATGGCCTTCTCGCTCACGGTGGAACTGCTGAACCTGCGCCTGCGCAAGAAGACCAAGCCGGTGGTCCTGCGCGACTCGCAATACGACTAGAATTTTTACCGCAGAGGGCGCAGAAGAAAGGAGAAGAGGTCCGCAGAACGTT
>JAYSZD010000872.1:0-2948 GCA_043738185.1 Hymenobacter sp.
CCCGCAGTTCTCCTTCACCCGCCTGCCCGGCGCCGACCCGGTGCTGCGCGTCGACATGGTGAGCACCGGCGAAGTGGGCTGCCTGGGCGACACAGCCGAGGAAGCCCTGCTGAAATCGATGCTGAGCGTGGGCTACAAAATCCCGGAGAAAACGGTGCTCATTTCCGGCGGGCCCATCACGTCGAAAGTGGCGCTGCTCTCCGTCACCCAGCTGCTGGTGAAGCGCGGCTACCAGATTTACGCCACCCAGGGCACCCACCGCTTCTTCGCCGAAAACAACGTGCCCAGTTCCCTGCTCTACTGGCCCAGCGACGCGCAGGAGCCCAACGTACTGACCTATATAAAGGAAAAGAAAATCGACCTGGTCATCAACATCCCGAAAAACCTCTCAAAAGGCGAGCTGGATAACGACTACAAAATCCGCCGCACCGCCGTGGATTCCGGTGTCGGTTTGCTGACGAATGCACGGCTGGCAAAGGCGTTTATTAAGGCATTCTGCACGCTGGAAATGAAGGACTTGAAGATTAAGAGCTGGAACGAGTATAAGGCGATGTAATCGTTGAACGTCATGCTGAGCGAAGTCGAAGCATATCTAACGCTTGCTTGACATACAGATTTTTTGCCAATTTGGCTTTTAAAAGCATGCGAACCGTATCTGGTCTTTTCCTTATGCTGATTCTTGCCAGTTGTTCTCAAACCAGAAAGCAGGAAGAAGCTATTGCTAGCGCACGGAATATCGAGTTACGAGACTCAATATTCCGTGCGCAGCATTTTGACACCAGCTATATCTATTCGAAGCCAGTTTGCCTATTCTATAATAATAAGCCGTTATTAAAAATAGGCCAGAGGGTTTCTGAACTTCCTAAAGAGCTTGGCTATCGGTTCGACCCTAATCTTGACTTTCAAGAATACTCCGGAGTCATCACTGACTATTTATCCATTTCAGAGTATTTTACGATTGCACAATCAACGGGGTCGGTTAATGGGATTGTATTCTTTGCAGCCGATGGACGTGACAACAGAATTTTCCACCTAAAAGGAAATTGGTTATTTGATACAGATACTTCAAAAGCTAAAACAATTGCAGCTTTGGATTCTCTGAGAAAAAAGGTGTTTCCGTATTTACCGCCATCCAAAACATTACTTAAAAAGCGTTCAATAAGAATAAACAACGGGGATTTCATAGAATCTTACGAACTATCTACACCAAAGGAAGCGGAAGCAGACAGTTCCGCTTTCCTTAATTACAAGTTGCAATACAGCATTTCCTTAAATCCTAAGTAGCAGCTTCTGTATTACCACCCCATGAAAAACTTCACCTCCTTCGCCGATGCGGGCGACTACAAAGCCCTATTGCAATAAGCGCTGGAAATTACGGCCGACCCTACGGCTACCAGCACATCGGGCGCAGCAAAACCGCTACACTGCTGCGCCTGAGACTATGAAGCCCCCCGGTGTTGAAGCACCGAGGGCTTCGAAGAATAAGGTGGAATAAGCCCCTGATTCTCGGTCTAATAAGCCAGTAAATCAAAATTTTGCAGCATCTGGCTGCTTCGCACCCAAACGCTTGCCTGTATAAAATCAAGCGAGTTTAGCGTACCGTTGCAGCCGGTGTTTGCACAGTCTTGACGCCCGTTACCGCTATGTCTCCGCCGGCGAGTTGCTCGGCCATGATGGGCAAGAATTGCTTCATATTGTTTTCGTACACGCCTTCGTGATGCCAAAGCTGCCGTAGTTTCTCCCGCGCCAGCTCGTTGATGAACAGCTCGCCTTTATCGGTCATCAGCAACATGGCGACCTGGCCGCGGTTCTCGGTCACGACGAACAGGAATTCATCCTGGTCCTGTAGCATACCGGCTTTCCAATACGCAAGGTGTTCTTCCAACTCGTATTTGTAGAGTGCGTGGCTCATATCCGCATTGGCGACCAACGCCTTATGCAGGTTATTCTGAATGGCTTTTTTCATAGCAGACAGTCAATTATCGCCGCAACGGCCGCAAGTCCAGCGCAAAGCCGGGCAGCGCCGGCTCGGCACTCAGCGGCGCGTCGAAGCTGCTGATTTCTTCCGGTTCCTGGCCGGGGCGGTAGGTGGTGGTGGTTTCGTTGGTGGGGTCGAGCAGAAAACCGACTTGTATACCGTTGGCTGGATATGTTTCCATTTTGCGCCGCAAGGGTACCAGCCCATCCGAAGGGCATTGGACTTCAACCACAAATGGGTGACACACTGGTGGGACACGCAGGCGTTGCGCTTCGGTTAAAGCATCATGAGCCGCTTTGGGTACCCAAGAGGCATCGGGCGAGCGGATGGAGCCATCGGGTAGCGTGAAGCCGACTGAAGAATTGTAGGTATGACCTGATTGGTGCTGGCGATTCCAAAGCCACAACTGGCCATAAACTTCACCTGATTTGCGACTAGATTCAGCACCGGCAGGGGGCATCAAGATGATTTCGTGGTCGGCGTTGCGCTCCAGGCGCAGGGTAGGATTATGCTGACAGACATCGAAAAACTCGTCGTTCGTAAGCCGGGTCAGCGGGCCGTGCAGCACCACTACGTTGTCGATATCGGCGAAAGTCATGACAGGAATGAAGGATGAAACGTCTTCAAATATAAGCTGTCGCACATTTAGAAGATGAGGCGTTTGGGATTAGTTCGGCATCCTTCTTCCCCGATATGCCGTTGTTGAGGAATAATTATAAGCCTATGAAAAACTTCACTTCCTTCGCCGATGCCGGCGATTACAGAGCCTTATTGCAGCAAGCCCTGGAAATCAAAGCTAATCCCTACGGCTACCAACACATCGGGCAGAACAAAACCGTCGGCCTCATCTTCTTCAATCCCAGCCTGCGCACCCGGCTCAGCTCCGTGAAGGCAGCCTACAACCTGGGCGCCCAAGCCTGGGTGCTCAACGCCGGCGCCGACTCCTGGACCCTGGAAATGGCCGATGGTG
>JAYSZD010000873.1:0-2948 GCA_043738185.1 Hymenobacter sp.
CCCTTTCGGAATTTCATCTCTGGCCGGGCCACTTACCGCAACGAGTACAACTACCGCTCGGGCGGGGTGGCGGTGCGGCGCGATTTCTATTCGCCCAGCACCCGCTACGCCGGAGCCCTCAGCCTGGATGCCGTCGACCAGCGCATTGCCCTCGTGCCCACCGCCGCGGGCGAGTTCATCACCTATTACCCCTTGCGCTACACCGTGCAGGATGCCTGGGTGGGGCGCGCCCTGCGCCTGCGCTCCTACGACCTGGGCTACGAAAACCCCGGCCGCATCATCGTGTCGGCGCGGGCCTACAACCTGCGCTACAGCGCCGTGCCCCGGCCCGATACCAGCGTGGTTTTTCCCACGCCGCCGCCCAGCTTCCGCAACAGCAGCCTGCTGCTGGGCACGGTGGGCTACTCGGTGCGCCGCTATTATAAGGACCGATACCTGTTTGGTTTCGGGCGCACCGAGGATGTGCCCACCGGCACGCTGGTCAGCCTCACGGCGGGCTACGACCTGAGCGGGGCCGTGCAGCGCCGCTACCTGGGCGTACGCGTGGCGGCGGCGGGCTTCAGCACCCGCAGTGGCTACCTCTACGGCGCGGTCGATTTAGGCGGCTTTCAGCTCATGAACACCCGGCGCAACTGGGAGCAGGGCTTGCTCGCTACTGAGCTCACCTCGTTCACCAAGCTCTACCATTTTGGCAACTGGCAGTACCGGCACTTCCTCAGCAGCCGGGCCACCGTGGGCCTCAACCGCCGGCCCGGCGAGCAGTTGCTGGGCATCAGTAATGAGCGCGGGCTGCGGGGATTTGCGCCCGCCCGGCCCATTTTCGCCACCAGCCGCTTCGTAGTCAACTACGAAACCACGCTCTACACACCGCTCTCGCTGCTCGGCTTCCGCCTGGCGGGCCTGGCCTTTGCCGATGCCGTCTGGATTAGCGACCAGCCCAAGGGCGGCTCGCCTTTCAGCGGCGGGGCGCCCTACACGGGCTTCGGCCTGGGCGTGCGGCTGCGCAACGAGTTCACGGCCCTGCGCACCGTGCAGCTGCTGATTGGCTACTACCCGCGCGGCCTCAACACGGCCAACGGCATTCGCATGTTCGAAACCGCCCGCGAAACCGTGACTTTCACCGATTTTGGCCTCGGCCAGCCCGGTACAGGGCTTTATCAGTAAGCAGTAAAAAACAACTCTTTACCGCTCGCTGCTAACGGTAATCCTACCGGCCAAAGTTGATGGGAATTGTGCAGGCCACGCGCACGGGCTCGCCGTTTACGCGGGCAGGCACCCAGTTGGGCATCAGCCAGACCAGGCGGAGGGCTTCGTCGTTCAGGGCTTTGCCGGGGCCGCTCACTACGTGCGCATCTTGCACTTTCCCCTCGGCACTGAGGGTGAAGTTGACGAGTACGCGGCCGAAAGTACGGCTCTGCTGAGCTTGCGTGGGATAACGCATGGATTTTGTCAGGTACTCCGCAAAAGCTTTGTTACCCCCTGTGAACTGCGGGAGCACCTCGGGATTCACGTACACCGAATCGGTGTTTGTAGCGGGGCGCACCGGCACGAGCACCGAGGCCACAGAGGCATCCGAGGGGTCCGCCGGCATTCCGATACCTTGAGCGGAAGCCTGGCCCGAGGCCACAGCCGCAGGAATCCACATTGCAGCAAGTAGGGCAATCGTGCGTAGCGAAGATAGCATAAGGGTAAAATGGAAATAAGAACCAAGAGAGAACGAAACGGAAACCTGCTGTGCCCAGCTAAAGAATGCTATGGCAAAACGGTTTTATTGAATTGTCTTTTTCGCATAATATCAAACCGCCAATTACAGATGACAACACAACCACAAATACCATTTTCAGTTATCTATGAATCGTCTCACACCTGGACACAAGGCAAAATTAACTAATATTCGGCATTAAGCTAGTAGTAGCTTGGGATTTAACCCTTTATTAACAAAGGGCGATGCGTGATTTCAAAAATATTGTTTTTTCAATAACCACCTACACCCATTGATGGATTCAGACTGCGTTTAAATGATATGCAGTAGCTTTTCAATCGTAAATCGACGATAAACGAAACAATCCCGCAATGGCTTTCAACAAGCGCGAGCACTTCACCACCGCCGAACAGGAAACGGCCCGGCTGGCGAAGGCGTTGGGGCACCCGGCGTGTGTGGCCATTTTGCAGCTGCGACCGCGAATCCGGTTGTATTTTGGGCACCTAAATCTCGTTAGACTCAGCCTTTGCTTCACTTCCTCCCCTTGGCGGCCCACCACTGGCCGGCCGTGCGCGCCATTTATGCCGAGGGCCTTGCCACCGGCACCGCCACCTTCGCCACCGAGCCGCCCACCTGGTCCGACTGGGACGGCGGCCACCTGCCCACCTGCCGCCTGGTGGCTACCGATGAAACCGGCGCGGTACGGGGCTGGGCGGCCCTCTCGCCGGTATCGGGCCGCTGCGTGTATGCGGGCGTGGGCGAAGTGAGCGTGTACGTGGCCGCCCAGGCGCGCGGGCAGGGCGTGGGCCGGCAGCTGCTGACGGCCCTGATAGCCGAGTCGGAAGCACACGGCATGTGGACGCTGCAGGCGGGCATTTTCCCCGAAAACACGGCCAGTGTGCGCCTGCATCAAGCCCACGGCTTCCGGGTGGTGGGCCGTCGGGAGCGCATCGGGCAGCTGGCCGGCGTGTGGCGCGATACGCTGCTGCTCGAACGCCGCAGCGCCGTGGTGGGTATTACTGATACCACCAAAGTCTGATGCAACCCACTCTCCGAACCTGCCTGCTGGCCGAAGTGCTGGGCACGGCCATTCTGTTGATTTTCGGGACCGGCGCGGCGGTGGTCGACGCCCAGACGCACGCGCTGGGGCACGGCGGGGTATCGGTAGCTTTCGGGCTGGTGGTCTTCATCCTCATCCAAAGCCTGGGCACCACCAGCGGCGCGCACGTGAACCCGGCCGTGACGG
>JAYSZD010000874.1:0-1198 GCA_043738185.1 Hymenobacter sp.
TTGTCAGTATGGTTGTGTTGACCTACATCGGGTCCACGTCGGCCACCAATCGGGCTTGCTTGAGCTCCTTCTGGTCCTTCACCACGTCCATGGCGGCGCAAATCTGCTCCTTGGCCCACTTCAGGGCCGTGTGGGCGCGGTCAAGCTTGATGGTGATTTCCTGCAAGTAGAAGTTACGAATGCGGAAGATGTACGGCGCCTCCGGGCCCAGTACTGCCGCGCGGCCCAGGCGCTCCACCAACTCCTGCGTGAGCAAAATGGCGGCCGTCTCGCCCAGGCCCTGCTCCACGTGCTTCACGGTCATTTTAATGATGCGCATGAAGGGCGGGTAGCCGTGCTCCTGCCGCTGCATGATTTCGTAGTTGTAGAACTCCGCGTAGTCGTTGCGAATGACTTTGTCGAAAATCACCTGCGTGGGGTCGGCGGTCTGGATGATGACCTTGCCCTTTTTGCCCTTGCGCCCGGCCCGGCCGCTCACTTGCACAAACATCTGGTAGGCCCGCTCGTGCGCTCTGAAATCAGGATAATGGATGATGCTGTCAGCATTAATAATACCGACTAGACTAACGTTGGCGAAGTCGAGGCCTTTGGTTACCATCTGGGTGCCCACCAGCACGTTGGTGTTCTGCTTCTCAAAGTCGCCGATGATTTGCTGGTAGCTGTTTTTGGCGCGGGTCGTGTCCAGGTCCATTCGCTGGATATTAGCCTGGGGCAGCATGATTTTCAGGTCGTCCTCAATCTTTTCGGTGCCGAAACCCTGGGTTTTCACGGCGCGCGAGCCGCAGGCGGGGCACTTGCTCACCATGCTGTCGTGGTAGCCGCAGTAGTGGCAGCGCAGCTCGTGGCTGTGCTTGTGGTAGCTCAGGCTCACGGCGCAGTTGGTGCATTTGGGTATCCAGCCGCAGTCCTGGCAGGCCACTACGGGCGCGTAGCCGCGGCGGTTCTGGAAGAGTATCACCTGCTCCTGCCGGCCTAGCGTGCGCTCTACCTCGCCCAGCAGGTCGGCGGTGAAGTGGTTGTGCATGGTTTTCTGCTCGCGGGCTTTGCGCGTATCCACCAGCTCAATATCGGGCATGCCGGCCTCGCCGAAGCGTTTGGTGAGGCTCACCAGCCCGTAGCGGCCCTGCTTGGCCTGGTAATAGGTTTCCACGGCCGGCGTAGCCGAGCCCAGCAGCGTTTTAGCGCCCTGGAAGTTGGC
>JAYSZD010000875.1:0-1197 GCA_043738185.1 Hymenobacter sp.
TTTGCACCACCAAAACCAACCTGGTAGATATAGCTCAGCTGGTTAGAGCGCCGGATTGTGATTCCGGAGGTCGTGGGTTCGAGCCCCATTATTTACCCACAAAAATGAAGTCCCCGGAGAATTATCCGGGGACTTTTTTGTTGCTTGCTTTAATTCCGTTTTAATACGGTCGTTCTCTTTCACTACAATTCAGCTACATGAGTCTTCTCGTCATCGGCAGCGTCGCGTTCGACGCCATCGAAACCCCCTTCGGCAAAACCGATAAAATCATCGGCGGGGCCGCCACCTTCATCAGTCTTTCGGCGTCCTATTCGCTCAAGCCCGTGAAACTGGTTGCCGTGGTGGGCGAAGACTTCCCGCAGTCTGATATCATGTTGTTGAAGGAGCACGGCGTGGATACCGAGGGCCTGCAAATCAAGCAGGGCGAAAAGTCGTTTTTCTGGTCGGGCAAGTACTCGCAGGACCTCAACTCGCGCGAAACCCTGGTGACGGAGCTCAACGTGCTGGCCGATTTCGACCCCATCATCCCCGATGCCTATCAGGACTGCAAGTACCTCATGCTCGGCAACCTGGCCCCGCAGGTGCAGCGCCTCGTCATTCAGCGCCTCGTGAACCGGCCCAAGCTGATTGTAATGGACACCATGAACTTCTGGATGGACATTGCCCTGGAAGAGCTCATTGCCACCATCGAAATGGTGGACGTGCTCAGCATCAACGATGAGGAAGCCCGCCAACTCTCCGGCGAGTACTCGCTGGTGAAGGCCGCTAAGAAAATCATGGGCATGGGCCCCAAGTTTCTCATCATCAAAAAAGGCGAACACGGCGCCCTGCTCTTCCACAAAAACAAGGTGTTTTACGCCCCGGCACTGCCGCTGGAAGAGGTATTTGACCCGACCGGCGCCGGAGATACCTTCGCGGGCGGTTTTATCGGGCATCTCGCCGCGACGGACGACATCAGCTTCGAGAACATGAAACGCGCCGTGATTCACGGTTCGGCCATGGCGTCATTCTGCGTCGAGAAGTTCGGTACCGAGCGGCTGCTCAACCTCACTGATGAGGAAGTGGCAGCCCGCGAGGCCCAGTTTGCGGAACTGGTGCGCGTGGTGCCGGCTATGGCCATAGACAACGTGCCCAGCACCTAGCCCTGTGCGACAAGCGCTGGCCTGACGGGCAGTGATTGATAGGAGTTTAATAAAA
>JAYSZD010000876.1:0-7490 GCA_043738185.1 Hymenobacter sp.
CAGTATATCCTGCTCACCAATTTCAGCAACTACGTGTACATGTTTGCCGAGCAGTTCGACACCGAAGTGCGCGGCAAGGACAAGCCTATGCAAACGGCCACGGCCAACGGCATCACCATCATCAATTTCGGCATGGGCTCGCCCATGGCAGCCACGGTCATGGATTTGCTCTCCGCCGTGAAGCCCAAAGCGGCCCTGTTTCTGGGCAAGTGCGGCGGCCTGAAAAAGACCAAGCTCGGGGATTTGGTGCTGCCCATCGCGGCCATTCGCGGCGAGGGCACTTCCGACGACTACCTGCCCAAGGAAATTCCGGCCCTGCCCTCCTTCCGGCTGCAGCGCGCCGTGTCGTCGATGATTAAAAAGCACGAGATGGACTACTACACCGGCACCGTGTACACCACCAACCGCCGCGTGTGGGAGCACGACGCCGAGTTCAAGGACTACCTGCTGCGGGTGCGTGCCCTGGCCGTGGACATGGAAACGGCCACCATTTTCGTGTGCGGCTTCATGAACGACATTCCTCACGGCGCCCTGCTGCTGGTGAGCGACAACCCAATGACGCCCGAAGGCGTGAAAACGTCAGAATCGGATTCGAAAGTGACGACCGATTTCGTGAAGCGCCACCTGCAAATCGGCATCGAGTCGCTCCAGGAGCTGCAGTTTTCGGGCGAGTCGGTGAAGCACATGCGCTTCGACTAGAGAGCCGCCAGGCTTCGCTTTTTCGGAAAGCAGGCAGCGCAAAAAAAAGAACGTCATGCCTCGGCTCCGCTCGACATGACGTTCTTTTTTTTGCGGGGTTTTTACCCCGACAACGCCCTCTTTCGCACCGTTCGGGTTTCGTGCCGTTCTTGTGCAAAATCTTAAAAAAACAGCACAAAGAATGATGAATATTTCCAGGCCTTTGGGGCAAAAGTTAGGAGCAGCATTGGTGGCACTAAGCGCCCTGGCCAGTTGCCAGGGCCCGCGCGAATCCGTGGATTTGCTGGTGACCAATGCCACTGTCTACACTGTGGATTCGACCTTTGCCAAAGCCGAAGCGTTTGCCGTGAAAGACGGCCGGTTTGTGGCTGTTGGGTCGGCGGCCGACCTGAAAGCGAAATACCAGGCTACACAAGAGGTTGATGCCAAAGGGCAGTTCATTTACCCTGGATTTTACGACGCGCACTGCCACTTCTACCGCTATGCCCTGGCCCTGCCCAGCGCCGATTTGGTGGGGACTTCGTCTTGGAAAGAAGTCATTCTGAAGCTCCAGGAAAACCGCAAGCAATACCCGCAGGCCGCTTGGCTCACGGGCCGCGGCTGGGACCAGAACGACTGGACCAACAAGCAATTCCCGACCAAAGACACGCTGGACGTCCTGTTTCCGGACGTGCCGGTGCTTATCACGCGCGTCGATGGCCACGCGGCGGTGGTCAACCAAAAAGCCCTGGACCTGGCCGGCGTCACGGCGAGCACGCCTATCAGTGGCGGCACCATCACGCGCGATGCCCAGGGCCGCCTCACCGGCCTTTTAATCGACAATGCCACCCGCCTGGTGAGTAGCAAAATCCCCGACCCTACTCCCGCCGAAACGGCTCGATTGCTGCTGCAAGCCCAGCAAAACTGCCTGGCCGTGGGCCTCACCAGCCTGGCCGATGCCGGCCTCGACCGCGCCGACATAGAGCAGATGGCGGCCTTGCAGCAGGACGGCCAGCTCAAGCTACGCCTCTACGCCATGCTCAACCCCACGCCGGCCAACCGCACGCACTACCTCAAAAACGGCCCGATTCTCACCGACCAGCTCACCGTCAGCTCCTTCAAAGTATATGCCGACGGGGCGTTGGGCTCGCGCGGCGCCTGCCTGGTGGACCCCTACGCCGACAAGCCCAAGGAAACCGGCTTTCTGCTCACAACTGAAAAGGAATACCGCGCCTTGGCGAAGGAGCTGGCCGCGTCAAAATTCCAGATGAACACGCACGCCATCGGCGACTCGGCCAACCGCATCATCCTCAACATCTACGGCGAGGCGCTGGCCGGCCAGAAGGACCGCCGCTGGCGCATCGAGCACGCCCAGGTGGTCACGCCGGCCGACATGCCCAAGTTCGGACAGTTCGGCATCGTGCCCTCGGTGCAGCCCATCCACGCCACGTCGGATATGTACTGGGCCGGCGAGCGGCTGGGCAAAGCCCGCGTGGCCACGGCCTACGCCTACGCCGAACTGCTGAAGCAATACGGCCAGCTGGCCCTGGGCTCCGACTTTCCAGTGGAAGACATCAACCCGCTCTATGGCTTCCATTCGGCCGTAGCGCGGCAGGATGCCAAGAACTATCCCGCCAATGGCTTTCAGATGGAAAACGCCATTTCGCGCCCCGATGCCCTGCGTGGCATGACCACCTGGGCCGCCCACGCCGGCTTCGAGGAGCAGCGCAAAGGCCAAATCAAGCCTGGCATGCTGGCCGATTTCGTGGTGCTGGGAACAGACTTACTCACCGCGCCCAAACAACAGCTGCGCACCGCCAGCGTGCTCGAAACATGGATTGGCGGCCAGCAGGTCTTCAAGAAGAAGTAACCAACGGGCCAGGAGCAAACAGCCTACTTCTCCCTGGCCTTTCGTGTTATCGAATTGAATTGCAACAAAAATCCCCGGCTCTGCGAGTCGGGGATTTTTTGCAATTAGGTCGTTCAACTGCCTTTGAAACTTTTGTATTTAAGGAGCATTATCCTAGAACCCGCCTGGTTCATCGGCGCTGGGACCGTAAAGGCCGGGCACCGGAATATCCAGCAAACGCAGGTACACGGTGAGCTGGCCGCGATGGTGAATGCTGTGGTTCAGGCCCATGATGCGCAGGGCGGCGCCTTTGGGGCGGTCCATGAGCACTTGCTCGCCGCGGGTGAGCTGGAAGTGCTTGGTGAGCTTCTCGTCGTCGCTGCCGTTCAGCGAATCGAAAAGCGTTTTGCTGTACTCATCGAAACGGGCCATCAGCGCTTCGTGCGAGGTGGTAGTAGGGCCGGGCTTGGGGCCGTTGGGGTCGAGAAAGTCGCGGGAATCGGCCTGCACAAACAGGGTTTTGAAGGCCAATAAATTCACGACGTGCGACGCCAGCTGCCACAGGGACATGCTCTTCGGGTGCGGCTTGTAATCGGCCTGCTCGAAAGGCACCCGCTCCAGAACCCGGCGGGTGTTGGCCAGCTCGTGGTCGAGCTCAGCCAGGATATTTTGCTGAAGGGAGGACGTGTGCATGCGTGAAGGTGGAGGTGGGTTTGGTGAGTATGCAACGATGCTGGTGAGCTACGGCAGCGCTATTTCAGCGCAGCGGGCGTGCCGGCGGCGGCCGAAGCCGGCGGCGGGCCGGGAAAAGCCGTGGCGCTATCCGGCGCGTCTTCGCGCAGCTTGCGGCCGCGCAGCTGGAGCAGGAAAATCAGACCCAGAATAAAGAATACAATCAGGGCTAGCAGGCTGTAGCGCATGTTGCCCGTAATTTGCGAAATAACCCCGTACACGAGCAGGCCAATGACGATGCCTACCTTTTCGGTCACGTCGAAAAAGCTGAAATACGCCGCCGAGTTGGGCGTGTTTTCGGGAATAATCTTGGAATATGTAGAGCGCGACAAGCTCTGCACGGCGCCCATGGTGAGGCCGATGATGGAGGCCAGCACGTAGAAAGACCAGCCGGCCTGCACGAAGTATCCGGCCACGCATATCAGCATCCAGATAAAGACTGCCCAGCTCAAGGCCCGCGTGTTGCCGATGCGCTCCGAGAGCTTGGCAAACAGGTACGCTCCCAGAATCCCCACAATCTGAAGCAGCAGAATGGTAACAATCAGGGCCGTAGTATCGAGCTTGAGTTCCTCGGAGCCGAAGAGCGTGGCCACATACATGACGGTTTGCACGCCCATGTTGTAAGTGAAATACGCGAGCAGAAAGCGCTTGAGGTTGGGCTGGTGCTTGGTTTCTTCCCACACCTTGCCCAGCTCCCGAAAGCCGTTGAGCAGCCAGCCCGAATCGGAGGCCGACCCAGCCGGACGGCCGGGGTCCTTGGGCAGCGTGGCAAAGGGAATCTGGGCGAAGCCCGCCCACCACAGGCCCGTGAGCAGGAAGCTGTACTGCGTGGCTTTGGCGGTGGTCAGGCCAAAGAGCGGCGTACCGCTCAGCGTGGGCCCCTGAATAAGAATCAGGCACATTACCAGCAGCAGCACCGACCCAATGTAGCCCATCGAGAAGCCGCGCGCCGACAGCGAATCGAATTTTTCCTCGGAGGCAATGTCCGGCAGGTAAGAATTGTAGAACACGATGGAGCCGGAAAAACCAATCGTGGCCATAATGAACACAAACACGCCTATGGTGAACGTGCTGGGTTCAAAGAAGAACAGGCCCGCGCACGACACCGCGCCGATGTAGCAGAATACTTGCAAAAACAGCTTTTTGCGGCCCGAATAGTCGGCCAGGGCCGTGAGCAGCGGGCTTATCAGGGCAATGATGAGGAAGGCGGCCGACACCGAGTAGTTCTGCAGCGAGGTGCCGGGAATGGTCATTCCCAGGAATTCGACGGGGGTTTTGCCGCTGTCGGTACCCGTCACTTCCTTCACCACCGAGCTCCAGTAGATGGGGAATATGCTGCTCGTAATCACGAGCGGATACACTGAGTTGGCCCAGTCGTAGAACGTCCAGCCGGTGGTGATGCGCTTGTTGTCTTTTTCGATGCCAGGGGCGGCAGCGGCGGGAGTCGCGGTTGGGGTCATATGGGGCAGTGCGGAGCTTGTGAAGGGTTGCGCCGGGGAAGGTAACGGGTTTTCGGGGTTTACGTTGGAATGGGGGCGGTGTCCCGGTTGTTGGTTTCCTTTGCCAAATGTTAGAAAAGCTGCGCATCCAAAACTTTAAGTCCTGGCAGGACACCGGCGACATTGCCTTTGGCAGCCTCACCGGCTTCTTCGGCACCAACTCCTCGGGCAAGTCCAGCATCCTGCAATTTCTGCTGATGCTGAAGCAGACGGTAGAGTCGTCGGACCGGTCGCGGGTGCTGCATTTGGGGGATGATAAGTCGTATGTGGACCTGGGGACTACTTATGACATTTTGCATAACCACGAAGACCCGGGCATATTAAAGTTTAGTTTTCAATGGAAGACATATAATTATTTTTTAGCAATAGTTGAGAAACAATATGACAGTAGGAAATCAAATCCTTTTCACTTCGAGGCAACGATTACTCGTGTTGGAGATAATGTGGAATTAAATAACTTTAAGTATGAACACAAAGAAAAATCCACAGGTATTAGATTATCGCAACAGGCATCCCATATGCCTTTTTTCGAAAAGCATAATTTATTTCATTCAGTCGGTAAAGAGGAAGTGGTTGGCACAAGCACTAGTCCTCTTAAGTTCTACAGTGCCCCCAATTTTATTGATATAGCGTTTGACGACATTAATGAAAATTACTCTTCAGAAAGTCTGCCTTATGAGTTAGAAAGTCTTTTCGGCTTGATGGAATATTTGGGGCCTCTTCGAGAGTATCCATCTCGCTTATATGCTTGGGCCGGCGAGCAAACGCAAGGCGTCGGCAACCGTGGCGAACGGGCCGTAGCCGCCCTTCTCTCTTCCCGCAACCAAGGCCCGACAATTGACATGGGGCCCGACCAGCCCCATCGTACTGTGGAGGAGCACGTGGCCCATTGGCTGAAAGAGCTGGGCTTGATTTATTCCTTCAAAGTGCAGCCCATTGCGCCAAACCGCAAGGAATACGAGGTGCGGATTCAGCGGACGGCCGAGTCAGCGAGCGTGTTTCTGACGGATGTGGGCTTTGGCGTGTCGCAGATTCTGCCGGTGCTGGTGCTGCTGTTTTACGTGCCCGAGGGCAGCACCGTAATTCTGGAACAGCCCGAAATCCACCTGCACCCGGCCGTGCAGGCGGGGCTGGCCGATGTATTCATTGATGCCATCAAGCGGCGCAGGCTGCAAATCATCCTCGAAAGCCACAGCGAGCACCTGTTGCAGCGCCTGCAACGCCGCATGGCCGAGTTCACGCTGAACCCCGAAAAAGCCATTGACCCCGAAGCTATTAAGCTTTATTTCACGTCCATCAAGGAAGGCCGCTCGGAGATGACCCCACTGGACTTGGACGAGTACGGCAACATCCGCAACTGGCCGGAAGGCTTCTTTGGCAATGCCTTCGAGGAAGCGGCGGCCAAGATGAAGGCCGAGATGACACGCAAGCTGCAAAAGCAGTAAGCCCCCGCCATGCACTACCTCATCGACACCAACGTGGCCATCGCGGCCAATGGCAAGTCGGCCGCCAGCCCGGCCTGCGTGCTGGCGGCCATTGAACGGCTGGAACGGCTCATTGCGGGCGAAATACTGGTACTGGACGATGCGGAGCACATTCTGACCGAGTACCGCCGCCACCTAAGCCCCCACGGGCAGCCCGGCACCGGCGACCAATTCTACCGTTGGATTTGGGAGCAGGCAGCTTATAACCCGCGACACTGCAAGCAAATCCATTTAGAATTGGACGAGAATGGAGCCTTCGCCGCCTTTCCCAAAACTCCCGAATTAGCGAATTTTGACCTCTCAGACCGCAAGTTCGTAGCCGCCGCGCTCACGCATGCGGCCAACCCGCCGGTGGTGAACGCCACCGATTCGGACTGGCATCATCACCTCGAAGCCCTGACGCAACACGGGGTGTCCGTGGAGTTTATTTGCCCGGCCGAGATGCAGCGTCCGCGCCGAGGCTGAACACATAAGGGGCCGTTAACCTGGCACCGCCTGCCGTGCCGCACAAGGTTTCACACTCACCATCGGTCTTGCCGTGAGGCGTTCCAGGGCAACCAAAACCCGTTGGCCCACTCACAAATTCAACTCCTCCTTCCTCCCCACTATTTCGCGTATGACCCGTTTTTTATTGGCCCTTACAGCTGTTTGCCTTACCGCGCTGCCCGCTACGGCCCAACCCGGCACTGCCACCCCCGATAGCCCCGCTGCCTACCGTCAGGCGGGCCTGCACAGCCCCGAGCACGGCCGCCTGGTAGGCGAGCTGCTACGCTACGAGCTGCGCAACATGCGCGAGCTGGTGGCCCACCAGCTCCAGGTGCGGCCCACGGGCTACACCTTCGTGTTCACCAACCGGGCCACGCTGGCCGAAATCACGGAGGGCCGCTACACCGTGAAGTATTACGACGCCCAGGACCTGCTCCTTAAAACCGCCACCGGCCGCTTTGCCGGCCTAGCGCCGGGTGCTAGCCGCAACCAGTCCGTTACCTTCCCCCGCCCCGCTAACACGACGCGCACCGAACTCACGGTCACGGAAGTAACGGCCGAATAAACCCAGGTTTGAACGCTGGTAAAAGCCTAGTTTGCGGCATACAAGGGACTGAGTAGATGAGGCTGCTGAACAGGGCAAAAAACAGCCCCGGCCAATGAGCTTGTCCTTACCCAAAACTTTTGAAAAGCGCCGACCTTCTGGTCGGCGCTTTTTTTGTGGGTAGGTGTTAGCTTTCGGGCATGTCAATTTCAACGCAC
>JAYSZD010000877.1:0-2940 GCA_043738185.1 Hymenobacter sp.
CCGGCAACTGGTACGTATTGGCGGGCCTCAAGCCGAGGCCGGATACCGCTTGGTAGGTATGGATTCGCAAGGACCGATAGATTGTACACTAACTATAGCCGAAGAAACCGGTGAACTGGGTTACGCGTTCCACCGGGATATAGACCGCGGCACCGAGCTCACGTTCTACTGCGACTTCCGCGAAACCGATACCACCGTGCAGAGCTGCTACCTTGACAACCGCCTGGGCGTTTGGAATGCGCTGCGGCTGTGCGAAACCCTGGAACATGGTGTGGTCGCTTTCTCCTGCTGGGAAGAGCACGGCGGTGGCTCCGTCGCGTACCTGGCCAAGTTCATCTACGAAACGTACGGCGTACGCCAGGCCCTGATTTCGGACATTACCTGGGTGACTGAAGGTGTGCACGCGGGCCAGGGTGTGGCCATTTCCCTGCGCGACTCGCTGATTCCGCGCCGGGCCTATGTGGACCGCATCCGGGCCATTGCGGCGGCCTCCGGCATTCCACACCAGCTGGAAGTAGAAGGCAGCGGCGGCTCCGATGCCAAGGAGCTGCAACACGCCGCCGCGCCCTGGGACTGGTGCTTCATCGGAGCGCCCGAAGACCACGTGCACTCGCCGGATGAGCTGGTTGATAAGCGCGATATTGCCAGTATGCTAGCGCTTTATCAGGTTTTGATGCGGAAGATGTAGGGAGTCAGCAGTATCTTTGCCTAATTATGGCTATAATCTTACCTAAGTCCATCAGATTAAAAGATAAACCCCTCATTCCCCGGTTGCTCAGCTATCAGGAATTGGATATTCTTCATGCGCTGCGGGGATTTTGTGCTTTTTACGTCGTTGTTTATCACGCTAAGTTCATAGTGTGGTCAGGCGGCACCGAGTACCTGCGGGCCTTTCCCCGAGCAGGGTGGAAGCTGTGGCAATATGCGGCCTTTGTGGGCGATATGCTGAGTTCGGCAGGCTACGAAATGGTGATTTTCTTTTTTGTGCTTTCCGGTTTTTTTATTCGATATGCACAACTCAAAAAGCATCGCCCGGTTTTCCGGTTCTACCTCAACCGAATTGTGCGCATCTACCCTCCTTATCTGGCCTCGCTGGTGCTAGGAGGCGTTGTACTAACCTACGTGGCCTCTTCGCATCCTGCGCTGATGACCAACTCCATCGGTAGGGAACTCAACGCTGGCTTGCTTGGGGCTTGGCACGAAATGCACCCGCTCACGCTGAAAGCCGGGGGCCGTGCCATCCTGTTTCTGAGGTCCGGTGAGCATTTCTTTGGCTACAATGGCGTCTACTGGTCATTGTTGCCTGAGGCACTTTTTTACTTGGCGGTTCCGCTCGCCTTCTGGCGTATTCGGTACTACTATGCGCTGTCGGCAGCCTTTTATGCGTTCGGATTTGTGGCCAGTGTTTTGCATTTGGAAACCGGTTTTTTTGGCCAATTTCTATTTCATTACAACGGCTATTTCGCGTTGGGGGTGGGCCTATACGATGTGGTGACGACGCGGCCCAACTGGTTACCGGCTTTCCGGCAGTTTTCCGGGTTCTGGCTGGCGCTGGGCATTGGAGTAATCTTGGTGCTGCTCATCGGCATGGCTGCACTACATATGCGGCTGTTATCGGGACCAGTGGCATCGGTGCTGGCAGTGCTCAGCGTATCAGCGCTGCTGGCAGGGCGCGTTAGCCGGCAAAACCTGCTGGTGCGGGCTTTCCATGAGGTCGGAATTTTTAGCTTTTCACTCTATCTGTACCACTTCCCATTGCTCATCCTGAGCTACGTCGGCATTGTCGCTTTTACAGGGAAAATGGTAATCTATACCCGTTACTATTGGGTAATGCTGCCGCTAGTAACAGCCGGTTGTTTTGCCCTCTATTATGTCACAGAGCGGGCTGCGGTGCGGTTTTTCCGAGGAACCTGATTGTGAAGTGAATGGGAAAGTAGTTTTCGCGGCAATTTCCGCTATTTTGCGTACCGAAAACCGCTTAAATTACTTTTCTCACCCTTTTCATCTTTTCATGACGCCATACCTTTACGCAGTGCCCTTGCTGGGCGTATTCGCGCTGTTATACACTTGGATTCGGGCCGGTTGGGTGGCCAAACAGGATGCCGGCGACGAACGCATGAGAACCATCTCGGGCTACATCGCCGATGGCGCCATCGCCTTTCTCAAAGCCGAGTACAAAGTGCTGGCCCTGTTTGGGTTGATTGCCGGCGCCTTTCTGTTCTACCTGGGTACCGCCAGCGAGAATTCCAGCCCGGTCATTGTCATTGCCTTTTTGATTGGGGCCGTGTTCTCCGCATTAGCGGGTTTTATCGGGATGAAAATCGCCACCAAAGCCAACGTGCGGACGGCGCAGGCGGCCAAAACCAGCCTCAGTACCGCGCTGAACGTGTCGTTTTCCGGCGGCTCGGTGATGGGCATGGGCGTGGCGGGCCTCGCCGTCCTGGGCCTGGGCTCGCTGTTTATTATCTTCTATAAGATGTTCGTGCCCAGCGGCCTGGCCAATGGCGAGGAAATGGTGAAAGCCCTGGAGGTCCTCACCGGCTTTTCGCTCGGGGCCGAAAGCATTGCCTTGTTTGCCCGCGTGGGCGGCGGCATCTATACCAAAGCGGCCGACGTGGGCGCCGACCTTGTGGGCAAGGTGGAAGCCGGCATTCCGGAGGACGACCCCCGCAACCCCGCTACCATCGCCGACAACGTGGGCGATAACGTGGGCGACGTGGCCGGCATGGGCGCCGACTTGTTCGGGTCCTACGTGGCCACTATTCTGGCCACTATGGTCTTGGGCCGCGAAGTAACCGTGACCAACGACCAGTTCGGCGGCCTCTCGCCCATTTTCTTGCCGATGGCCATTGCGGGCATGGGCATCATCGCCTCCCTCATCGGCATCCTGTGCGTGCGGGTGAAGGAGGGGGGCAACGTGCAAACGGCGTTGAATACGGG
>JAYSZD010000878.1:0-1194 GCA_043738185.1 Hymenobacter sp.
CCATCGGGCTGCACCACTGGTGCAATGGCCCGGCTGAAATTGGGCAGCGTGCCTTGCAAGCCCAACTGTGGCCGGTAGTTGGCCTGGTAGCCGCGCCAGGCCCAATAGCTGGTTTCGCGGGTGGTGTAGGCCTGCCGGCCCACCGCTGATTGGTCGAGAGCCAGCGCAATCACGCCATCCAACGTGAGGCCACCAGCGGAAGGTTGCGCCCCCGCCGGCCGCGTCAGCAGCGCCAATAACCCGAGCAGAAAAAAGAGTCGAAGTTTCATCACTGTGCGGCCTTATTCTTTGATGAGCAGCTCTGGCGTTTCCAAATGCTCTTTCATGTCCGACACCACGATTTCCTCGCCGGCACGCAGACCGTCCAGTATTTGCACGTGGTCGAAATTGCTGTCGCCGAAGCGCACGGTGCGTCGCATGACTTTGTCGTTTTCCACCACGTACACGGGCTGCTCCTTGCCGCCCTGGTAGAATGGGCCGTTTTTCACCCGCAGTACGCCGTGGTGGGCACGGGTCACCACAAACACGTCGGCCCGCAGGTTGGGGCGCAGCACCGCGTGCCGGGGGTTTTCCAGTTGGGCATAAAAGGTCATCACGCCCTTGTCCACACTCGGGCTGATGCTGGCAATGCTGCCGCGCAAATCGGTATCGTTGATGCGCACCACCACCGGGTCGCCGGCGCGCAGGGCATCGGCGTAGGTGTCCGAAATCGTGGCCCGCACCCGGAAGCTGCTCAGGTCCGCCACGCGGGCCAGCGGGTCGCCGGCCTGCACCGTGGCGCCGATGTTCTCGTTCACCCACGTTAACACGCCCGGCTGCTGGCTGCTGATATCGGCCTGCCGCAGCTTACTGGCCAACTCCGAAATGCTGCGCTGCTGCATCGAAACCGTGTAGCCCAGCTCGCGCACATCGGCCGCGTTGGAGCGCTGCTGGGTTTGGATTTGGCGGGCCAGGCGCTGGGCTTCCAGCCGGGCCACGGCCAGGTTCAGCTCGGCCTGGCGCACGTTTTCGGCGGTGCCGCCGCCCAGTAGCAGCAGCTGCTGCTCGTCGCGCAGGCTCGATTGCAGGCTGCGCAGTTTCACGGCCTGCACCTGGGCCTGCACGCGCAGGTCGTTGAGGCTGCGCTCCAGGGTCAGTTGCAGTTGCGAGTTCTTGTTTTGGTTGCGCAGCTGCTCATCGTCGAGCTTGGCCAGG
>JAYSZD010000879.1:0-7469 GCA_043738185.1 Hymenobacter sp.
ACCTTTCATCCGCTGGGGGCCACGGCCGGCGGCAACCTGGCCATCATTTTCATCCGCGAAGGCTCGATTGGGGCCTATCCGGGCTACACCATGGTGAAGAACGCGGCCGGGGACTTCGTCTTCACCAAAGCCATTGCCAGCGGCACGGTCACTAGTATCTACTTCACTTACGCCCAGGGGGCTACGGGTCCCGAGCAAACTTCGCTGGCCAACCCGCACACCTACACCGTGGGCACCAGCTGCCGCATCGGCACCGTTACGGCCACCCGGCCCACGGCGCTGGCGGGCCGCCTCACCGTGGCACCCAACCCCGGACCGGGCCGCGCCGAAGTGGTGTTTACGACCCTGAAAAGCACGGCGTACGAGGCAGTGCTGTACGATTTGAAAGGCGCCCGCCTCAAAACCATTGGCCAGGGCCTGGCCACGGCCCACAAAGCCGTGACGCTGCCCGTGAATGCCGAAGAGCTGGCCAGCGGCATCTACCTCATCAAGCTCACCACCGACAAAACCGTGGTGACCGAACGCCTGGTGCTGAGCCGCTAAAACGCCGCGCCGAAGCCATTGAGGAGAAAGCCTGGTCCGTTTTGGGCCGGGCTTTCTGGTGGTTGGGCAATGAGCAGGGCGAACGGAACCACTGCACAGAACCCGCGTAATTAGCCCCATGAAACCAATTCGCCGCCCGTCCGCTGCCGTTACCACTGCCCAGGGCCGACGCCCGGCGCCCGAGCTCACCGCGCCGCGCCGCGACTACACCTACGACGGCACGTTTGAAGGTTTGCTCACGGTGCTTTTTACCGTTTACGACTGGCGGGCGGCGCCCAACAGCATTCAGCCCGAGGCCACGGCCCAGACCGGCCTGTTTGCCCAGCCCGCCCACCGCGAAACCGACGAAACACTGGCCACCCGCGTGTGGGAAGGCCTGCTGAAAACGATGGATTCGGAAGCCCGCGCCCGTCTCTACCACGTTTTTCTGAGCGAAGACGCCGAGCGGGAGCTGCTCATTTTCCGCTACGTGGACCTGGCCCTGCGCTCGGCCCAGGATATTGCGGAGAACTACGCCAACGCCGACGTGCGCCGCATTCAGCGCCTGGCCCAGCAGATGTTCCGCGAAAAGCACCGCATGGAAGCCTTCGTGCGCTTCGAAAAAACCACCGACGAGCTGTTTCACGCCACCATCGCGCCCGACTTCGACGTGCTGCCGCTCATCGCCGCGCACTTCACCAAGCGCTACGCCGACCAGCGCTGGCTGATTTACGACAGCCGCCGCCACTACGGCCTGTACTATGACCTGACCCGCACCGACGTGGTGCGCTTCGAACCAGACAAGCCGCAGCAAGCCGCCACGCTTTCGGCCACGGTGCTCGATGAGCGGGAGCCCCTGTTCAAGCTTCTCTGGCAGTCGTATTTCGACCACGTAAACATCCCGGAGCGCAAGAACCTGAAGCTGCACCGCCGCCACATGCCCCTGCGCTACTGGAAATACCTGAGCGAAAAACAGCCCCGCGAAGTGCGCTTTGAGCCCATCAAAAACAAGCAGCTCATTGCGGGCAAAGCGGTATCGGCGGGCCTGAAGCAATTACCGCCGCCGGAACAGCCTTAGCTTTGTGGCCTCATATAAAGGCTTGGCAATGCGTACGACACTGATTTTTGGGGCCTCCGGGCAATTGGGGCAGTGCCTGGCGCACGTGGCGCAGGAGAGGGGCACGCCCGGTTTGGTGTTCCTATCTGAGGTGCAGGGCAATATTCTTGATACCGAAGGGCTGGCCGCGCTATTTGCCCGGCACCGCCCGGCCTACGTTGTCAACTGCGCGGCCTACACCGCCGTGGATAAGGCGGAGGACGAAGTAGCGCTGGCCCGCAAAATCAACCGCGACGGCGTTGAAAACCTGGCCCGCCTGTGCGGCGAGCACGGCACCGTGCTCATTCAGATTTCGACCGATTTCGTGTTTGCCGGCACCGGCAACCTGCCGCTGCTCGAAACCGACGCCACCGAGCCTATCAGCGTGTACGGCCTCACCAAGCTGGAGGGCGAACAGGTGATTGCGGCCCATACCGACCGGTTTTTCATTCTGCGTACCAGCTGGCTGTATTCTGAATACGCCAACAATTTCGTGAAAACCATGCTCAGGCTGGGCCGCGAGCGCGAGGAGCTGCGCGTTATCTGGGACCAGGTGGGCACGCCCACCTACGCCATCGATTTGGCGGGCTGCATCCTCACCATCATCGAAACCCAAACCCAACAGTTCGGCCTCTACCATTACAGCAACGAAGGCCTGACGTCGTGGTACGATTTTGCCGTGGCCATTTTTGAGCTGAGCGCGACGCCGGTGCGCACCGTGCCCATCCGCACGGCCGAGTACCCCACCCAAGCCACCCGGCCCCTATACTCGGTGCTGGACAAGACCAAGGCCAAAATCCAGCTTGGCGTAGCCATTCCGCACTGGCAGGCCAGCCTGCGGACGTGCCTGGAGCGACTCGCCGCGGTGCAGTAGCGGGAGCATTATTCCCGGCCGTAAAACCGATTGGCGCAGTAGGCCAGCGTCACCAGCCCCAGGCCCACGGCGCACACGCCGGGCCACTGGAAATGGTCCCAGGCGAGGCCACCCAGGAAGGAACCGGCCGAAGCCCCGATGAAGCAGGCCGTCATGTACACGGTGTTGAGGCGGCTGCGCGCTTCGGGGAGCAGGCTGAACACGCGGGTCTGGTTGGAAATGTGGGCCAGCTGCTGGCCTACGTCCACAATCAGCACGCCCACGATGAGGCCCACTAAGTGGTAGCCGCCGAAGCCCAGCAGCAGGTAGCCGCCCAAAAACAGCAGAATGCCCAGCGTGAGGGCGTAGTCCGGCCCCTTTCGGTCGGCCGATTTGCCAGCGAACGAAGCCGCGAAAGCTCCGGCCGCGCCCACGAGGCCAAAGAGGCCGGCCGCGTCGCTGTGGTAATGGTAGGCGTCGCTTTCCAGAAAAAACACCAGCGTGGTCCAGAACGCGCTGAAGCCTCCGAACAGGCAGGCGCCCACCAGTGCCGAGCGGCGCAGTACCGGCAGCTGCCGGGCCAGGGTGCCCAGGGAGCGGAGCAGGCTGCCGTAGCTGCCCGCGTAGTGCGCCGGGTTGCGCGGCAGCATCCGGGCCAGCACCAGGGTGAGGAGCACCATCAAAGCCGCTCCCACCCAAAACATGGCCCGCCAGCCAAAATGCAGCCCCACGTAGCCGCTGATGGTGCGCGAGAGCAGTATGCCAATCAGCAGCCCGCTCATCACCTTGCCCACTACCCGGCCCCGCTGCTCATCGGAAGCCAGCGAAGCCGCCATGGGAATCAGCAGCTGCGGCACTGCCGAGAACAGGCCCACTAGCAGGCTGGCCGCCACCAGCAGCGCGAAGCTGGGCGCGTAGGCGGCCCCGGCCATGCACACGGCCGCACAGAGCAGTAGCGTTAGTGTGAGGCTTTTGCGTTCGCGTTTGTCGCCGAGGGGCACCACCAGCAGCAGGCCCAGCGTGTAGCCCACCTGCGTAACCGTAGCCACCAGACTCACGCGGCTCTCGGACAGCCCAAACGTGCGGCCGATTTCGCCCAGCAGCGGCTGGTTGTAGTAGAGGTTGGCCACCACCAGTCCGCAGCTGATGGCCATAAGCCAGACCAGGGAAGGGGCCAGCGGCGGCGTTGTGGGAGCGGTGGCAGGGGGCGAAGAAGGACGCGTATCTAAAGCGGTACTGGGCATGGAAAGGAACGGCGGCACGGTGGCCAGGGCACAAAGTCCCTTCAACAGCGCGCCGCCGCCGATGGTTGCGCCCCGCGCAGCTTATTACAATCCCGGATGGCCGGGGCCAGCGGCAAAGGGCCGAATGCAGCCGGGCAACCCGCCCCCCACGCCTGCGTTCAATTGGCTATGAGCCGAGGATTTACCAAAGAGGACGACGCGCAGACGCCGCCCATCATTCCGCCCCGCGCGGCGTTGCCATCCGGCACGCCCAACTACGTGACGCCGCAGGGCCTGGAGCTGCTGCGCGCTGAGCTCATCGCCCTCGAAGCTGCGCGTGCCCTGGCCGAAGCCAACCACGACAACGACACCGACCGCACCCACCAGCTGTCTTTCTACAACGGCCGCATTGCCCTGCTCGCCGAGCGCCTGGGCAGCGCCAAACCGGTGGACCCCACCGGGCAGCCGCCCAAGGAAGTGCGCTTTGGGGCCACCGTCACGCTGCGCACCGTGCGCGGCGGCAACGTGGGGCAGGAGCGCACTTTCACCATTGTGGGGGTAGATGAAGCGGATATTGCCGCCGGAAAAGTGGCGTTTGTGGCGCCGATTGCGCGGGCTGTGCAGGGCCAGAAGCTACGGAAGCAAGTACCGCTAAAGCTGGGCCCAACCGAGGAAATCGTGGAAATCGCGGCCATTGATTACGCCGGGGCTTAATTTCGGCCCTCGGCCAGCCATAACCAGCGCCGGGAATTCTGCACATGATTATTTACAAATCGACCGATTGGTGGGAAGCCCTGCGCCATTTGCGTTCCTCGAGCGTCATTCGCCTTCTGCTGAAGCGGGTGCTGTGGGTGGGCCTCTATGCCACGGCCATCACGGCCGGGTCTGTTTATTTTCATTGGATTGCGTTTGTCGTCGATAAGGAGTTTTTCTCCTTTCTGGGCATCCTGCTCAGCTTGCTGCTGGTGTTCCGGACCAACACGGCCTACGACCGGTTTTACGAAGGCCGCCGCCTCTGGGGGCAGCTCGTGAACAACTGCCGCAACCTGGCCGTGCTGCTCCACGCCCGCCTGCCCGCCGCCGACCACGCCAACCGCACTTACCTGGCTGGTCTGCTCGCCAACTTCCCTATTGCACTGGAAGGGCACCTTCGTCAGGGCGCGAAAATCCACAAGCTGACCGAAGTAGCGCCCGGCTACCTCGACCAGCTGCGCCTCGTCGAGCACGTGCCTTCGCGCATTGCCGCCCAGCTGCAGGAGTTCTTCGAGCAGCTGCTTCGCAACGACGTGCTGCTGCCCACGCACCTACTCACCCTGCAGCGCCATCACGAGGCGCTGCTGGATGTTGCCGGCGCCTGCGAGCGCATCAAGGCCACGCCCATCCCATTTTCCTACAGCTACTTTATTAAGGGGTTTATCACGGTGTTCATCTTGGCTATGCCCTTCAACCTGCTCGATACCTACGAGTACCTCACCATCCCAGTCACCATGTTTGGGGCCTACGCATTGTTGGGCGTGGAAATGATTGGCGACGAAATTGAAGACCCCTTCGGCAAAGACAGCAACGACCTGCCGCTCACGCAAATTTCCAACCGCATTCGGGTCAACGTGCACGAAATCCTGGGTGTGGCCCTGCACGAGGACTACAAGGCCCTGGCTGCCGCGCCCTACAGCGTGGTGTTTTAACGTTCAATCGTTGGGGCAGTAATTATAATCGTAGGCCCCATCGTTCAGGCACCGAATGCGCCAAGGCGCGCTCCTACAGCTGTTTTTTGTATGCCCCCGGCGTCACGCCCTCGTATTTCTTAAACAGTGCCTGGAAATAGGAGAGGTTGTTGAAACCTGCCCGCAGGCACACTTCGGCCACGCTGGCCAGGGGATGGCGCAGCAGGCGCTTGGCCTCGCCCAGCCGCTCGCGGATGATGAACTCGACCGGCGTCATCCCAAACTCGCGCTTGAAGACGCGGAAGAACGTGGCCTTGCTCATGCAGGCCAGCGCGCTGAGCTTGTCGATGGATAATTTCTCGGTCAGGTGCTGCTTGATATAGTCCACCACGGCTGCAAAGCGGTGGGTGGTGACGTAGCGGGCGTAGTCGTGGAAAATGAGCTGGCGGGCCTGGGTTTGCATGAGGCGCACCAGCAATTCCTGCAGGGTGAAGCCGGCCAGCACGTCCTTGTTGGCGTGGGAAGTGCGCGACACGGCCACCAGGCGGCTCAGGGTGTCGGTCAGCTCGGGGGTATTGGTGAGGTGGGCGTAGTCGGGCTGCTGCAGCGACCAGGCTTGGTGGGCCTCGGCGCGGGGGTACCGCTCGTTGAGCAGGTCCACGGTGTGGCGGATGGTATCGGGCGCGATGGCCACCGCCAGGCACTGCGTGGGCTGACAAAGGCAAGCTTCAGGAAAGTCAATTTCCATCAGCTCGTCCTTGTCCACCACCACCGACTCGCCGGGCAGGTAGTCGAAGGCGGCGCGGCCGGGCAGGTGCATCACCTTTTTGCCGCGCAGCATGGTGGTCAGGGCCAGGCCATCGAGGCGCAGCCGGACGCGGTGGGCAGCTTGGTGGGTTTCGAATACGTTCAGCTCAAAGCCATCGAGGGCGTACACGGTGCGGTTTTCAACGAGGCTGTGCAGGCGCTCGGGGGCGAGCGGGGCAACGGCGGCGGGCAGGTGAGCGCGGGACGGCATGGGTGGGAATTTGGAGGAACGTGCCGCGGCGCATTCGGGCAGGCGCGCCGGCGGGCAAAGTTGTGGAAGGGGCAATGAGCAGCGGCGTGGGCCGTCGTTCAACGGTCGAACGCGCCGGGGCGCGTTCCTACGGCAAGTTGCGATTATTGTCGCACAATTTGAGAGAATACCACAACCAGAAGAAAGGTTATTCAGAGAACTTTACCTGCTGACAAACCCACTCAACCTTCACTCTTTACAACGTCATGGCTGAAACCCTCGAAGAAACCACCACCGTGGTAGCACGTCCCAAGTTCAAGTCTCATTACGACAATTTTATCGGCGGCAAGTGGGTGGCGCCCGTCAAAGGCCAGTACTTTGATAACCCCTCACCCATCGACGGCAAAGCCTTCTGCAAAGTAGCCCGCAGCACCAAAGAAGACATTGAGCTGGCCCTTGATGCTGCCCACGAAGCCTTCAAAACCTGGGGTAAGGCCTCGCCAACCACGCGCAGCAACGTGCTGCTGAAAATCGCCGACATCATGGAAGCCAACCTGGCCCACCTGGCGGCCGTGGAAACCGTGGAAAACGGCAAGGCCATCCGCGAAACCATGGCGGCTGATTTGCCGCTGGCCATCGACCACTTTCGCTACTTCGCGGGCGTGATTCGGGCCGAAGAAGGCTCCGCTACGGAGCTCAACGAAACCACGCTCTCGCTCGTGATTCAGGAGCCGCTGGGCGTGGTGGGCCAGATTATTCCCTGGAACTTCCCGCTGCTGATGGCCACCTGGAAAATTGCGCCCGCCCTGGCCGCCGGCTGCTGCGTGGTGGTGAAGCCCGCCGAGCAAACCCCGGCCAGCATCCTGGTGCTCATGGAGCTGATTCAGGACGTGCTGCCCGCCGGCGTGATTAACGTCGTGAACGGCTTCGGCCTGGAAGCCGGCAAGCCACTGGCCAGCAACAAGCGCGTGAACAAGGTGGCCTTCACTGGCGAAACCACCACCGGCCGCCTCATCCTGCAGTACGCCGCCGAAAACATCATTCCCGTGACCATGGAGCTGGGTGGCAAGTCGCCGAACGTGTTCTGCAAATCGGTGATGGACCACGACGACGA
>JAYSZD010000880.1:0-1194 GCA_043738185.1 Hymenobacter sp.
GGCCGTTTATACTTCGTCGAGCAGATAAAGAACAATGAGTATGATGCCGACAATGGACAAAATCAGACCCAACAGGCCAATAATGCCACCGATGGTGCCACCTACCGCACCACCCACGATACCTACCAATAAACCAACCAAAAGCAGAATCAGACCCTGCCGCAACTTACCTTGGAGTTTGCTGGTAGCTGCGGTATTTTCGTGCTTTTTCACGGCACCCGACTTCTGCACGAGCTTGTCAATCTTGCGGGTCACGGTATTCAGCGCGATGCGCTGGGCGAGCGTGGTTTTGGGAGCGGGAGCGATAACCGTTGCGGCAGTGCCCACGGTGCTGGCTACGGCTGGTGCGGCAGCCTGAGCCGTTTTGGCGGCGGCTTTGGGCTGGGCCGCGGTAGCCGCTACGGCTGCTGGAGCAGGCTTAATAACAACTTCCTGAGCTACCACAGCAGCGGGCATGGCAACCACAGCGGCGCTTTCAGCCTTGGCCGGAACCGGCGTGGCTACCCGGCTAACGCCGTGGTAAGAACCGCCTTTGGGCAGCATCGCGTAATCGGCACGGCTGCAGCTGCCCAGTGAGAGGGCGCAGGCGGCAATAGCAACAAGCTTTGCGAAAGGAGAAAAAGTGTTTTTCATGTGAAAAGGGGAAAATGAAAAAAGGAAATATGCGTTCTACGACCAAATGTACTCTGAGACGAACTTGTTTGACCTTTTTTTGACACAAAAAAATACTTGTTGAATTCCGACGGCGTAAGTCACTGGAAGATAAGCCGACAAACAGGCAGCTGAACGCTCCCCCTTGAATTGCTGTTGGAAAACCATAAATGTGCTTACTTGCGAATCGTATGAAGTATTTTTTGTTGACATGGCAGCGGGCAGTATGGGTTGCGGTAGCTGGTAGCGGTGTGGGACTGGTTGGTTTCGGTTGCACCCAGCTCCCTGCCGAAACGCGCCCCTCGGCAAGCGCCGAAGGACGCCTGCAGGCCGTGGTGAAGAGTGACACCAGTGGCTACGTAACGGCCCCGCCCCGCGACCTCAACGGCATCGGCACCTATTACATGGGCCGCCAGATTGCCCACGTCATGGGCCACGAAGGCGCCGACTGGCTTGAACGCAGCGACCGCCGCCAGGAAGAAGGGACTGATAAACTCATCAGTGCGCTGAAGCTGAAACCGACCGACGTGGTGGCCGACATCG
>JAYSZD010000881.1:0-2938 GCA_043738185.1 Hymenobacter sp.
CGCCAGTGCCCATTTCCCGCGCCATCAACACGAGCTTTAATGAGGGCGCCGGCACCATTTCGGGCGATGGCAAAACCCTGGTTTTTGCCTCCTGCGACCGGCCCAAGGCCATTGGCAACTGCGATTTGTACATTTCGCGGCGTACCGGCAACAACTGGAGTGCCCCCGCCAACCTGGGCATCAACGTGAACTCCACGGAGTGGGACTCGCAGCCCTCGCTTTCGGCCGACGGGCGCACGCTCTACTTCACCTCGACCCGGCGCGGCGGTCAGGGACAGGAAGATATTTATGTGACCACCCTGCAGCCCAACGGCGGCTGGAGCCCTGCCCAGAACCTGGGTACGCCCGTGAACACCGCTGGCAAGGACATGGCCCCCTTTATTCATGCCAGCGGCACTACGCTTTACTACGTCACCGACGGGCTGGTGGGCATGGGCGGGCTCGACGTGTTCCGGTGCGAGCAGGGCGCGGACGGAAAGTGGAGCGAACCCAAAAACCTGGGCTATCCGCTCAATACGTTCGAAAACGAAGCCTCGCTTTTTATCACTTCGGATAACCAGAAGGGGTTTTGCTCGCGGAGCCGCGCTTCTGATGAGCCCGCCGCCGGCTCGCGCCTGGTGCGCGAACGGCCGGTGGAGCTGTTCAGCTTCGCGGTGGCGCCCGTGGTGAAGGCCCGCGAAACCAGCACTTATACGCAGGGCCGGGTGTTCGATGCCATCACGAAGAAGCCGCTCAAAGCCGAAGTCAAACTCTACGACATCGATACCGACGTGCTGACGCAATTTGTGACCTCGGACCCGGAATATGGTGACTATACGGTGGTGCTGAACGAGGGCCACCACTACGCCATGTACGCTGCTGCCGATAAATATCTGCTCAAAAGCCTCAGTTTCGACTATTCCGACAAGCGGGCCTTCGACCCGCTGACCTTGGATATTTACCTGGAACCCGTTCGCGCCGGGCGCACCATGGTGCTGAATAACCTGTTTTTCGACACCAACCAATACGAGCTTAAACCTAAATCCAGGACTGAGCTAAATCGCCTCATCGAGTTCCTGCGGCAGTACCAGGATGTGCAGATACAGGTTTCGGGCTTCACCGATAACGTGGGCACTTCCGAGGCCAACCTGCAGCTTTCGGAGCGGCGGGCCCAATCCGTGGTTACGTACCTGTCGGGCCACGGCATTCTGCCCGCCCGCCTGCGCGCCAAAGGCTACGGCGACCGCAACCCCCTTGCGCCCAACGATACCGAAGCAAACCGGCAACTCAACCGCCGCATCGAGCTGCGTATCCTCTAAACGGTCGGCTTTGAGCAGCCGCCAGCTGCCATTACACTAGCCCGAACCAGCAGATTCGTCCGATGAGGCATTCCAAAACGGCCTCTCACGCCCTTGTTTTACGATATGGCCCGGAACCCGAATTAAGGCGAAAAATGTGGTTTTACTTAAAGTAAGGCTTTAAGCAAGTGAAAATATAATATCATTCTGGTGGGAAATAAATATGGCTTGCCCAATGGCAGGCTTTTTTTCGGCCTAATCGCATCGTTTTTTTGAAGCATCTATCATATTTAAAATCAGTGTTTTATATAAGTTAGTAAAAATCGTTGCATGCAAAAAGTGACAAAAAAAATATATTTCGTTCAAAAATAAATTGTGCTTACGTTTGAACCAGTCAACCAATAGCCATTTGGCATTCTCGCAACCTTTTTCACCCTAAACCCCCAAACCCATGAAAAATTTGTTTTTCGCTACTTGCATTGCTGCAGGCGTTAGCATCTCACCGGCCGCCCGAGCCGCTGGTCCGGGCGACGGCTCTTACTCGCAAGCCATGATGAGCCGGGCCACCACGCTCACCCGGGCTCTGGCCAACCGCATCCACTTCAACGAGGCCCAGTACCTGGCCGTGAAGCAGCTGCATCTCAATATGCTCACGGAGCGCCGCGATTTGGAAATTCTACTCAACGGCGCCAGCGCCGAAGAGCGCGACACCCAACTCTCGTGGGCGCAGCAGCGCTACGAAAGCGAGCTGATGTACCTGCTCAAGCCCCAGCAGCTGCTGGCTTACCAGGCCCTGCGCACCAACTTCACTGCCCACCGCGTGAAGTAGGGGAGGGACTTGCTTACCGACTCACCCGGCCACGAAAAAGCCCGCTTTGCAGAGCGGGCTTTTTTTGTGGTTGCCGTAGGCAAAAGATGGCTAGGCGCGCTCGGCAATGCCAACGTAGTCGCGCTCCAACTCGCCGGTGTAAATCTGGCGCGGACGGCCGATGGGCTCCTTATTCTCGCGCATTTCCTTCCACTGGGCAATCCAGCCGGGCAGGCGGCCCAGGGCAAACATCACCGTGAACATCTCGGTCGGGATGCCCAGGGCTTTGTAGATGATGCCGGAGTAGAAGTCAACGTTTGGGTACAGCTTGCGCTCGACGAAGTACTCGTCCGTAAGCGCCGCTTGTTCCAGCTCCTGTGCAATCTTCAGCAGCGGGCTGTCCTGCAGGCCCAGGGCATGCAATACTTCGTCAGCGGCTTTTTTGATGATGGTGGCGCGGGGGTCGAAGTTTTTGTAGACGCGGTGGCCGAAACCCATAAGGCGGAACGAGTCGTTCTTATCCTTGGCTTTGGCTATCCACTTGCTGGTGTCGCCGCCATCGGCTTCAATAGATTCCAGCATTTCAACCACTTCCTGGTTGGCACCGCCGTGCAGGGGCCCCCACAAGGCGTTGATGCCCGCCGAAACCGAGCCGTAGAGGCTGGCGTTGGCCGAGCCCACGAGGCGCACGGTGCTGGTGGAGCAGTTCTGCTCGTGGTCGGCGTGCAGGATGAGCAGCTTGTTGAGGGCGCGCACCACAATGGGGTTGATGTCGTACTTCTCCGTGGGGAAGCTGAACATCATGTACAGGAAGTTGGCGCAGTAGTCGAGGTCGTTACGCGGGTAGATGAGC
>JAYSZD010000882.1:0-7466 GCA_043738185.1 Hymenobacter sp.
GTGGAGGCTACCCCGATTTCGGGGCCGGCGTGGGTATAAGCACCAGCGTCGGTAGCGCGGGCAATGCTGCTGCCCACCACGTTGCACACCCCGAAAATGGTTGCACCCTTGCTTTTGGCCAGTTCAATGGCAGCCAGGGTGTCGGCCGTCTCACCGCTCTGCGAAATGGCAATTACAATGTCGCGCTCCGTAATAATGGGGTTGCGGTAGCGGAATTCCGAAGCATATTCTACTTCCACCGGAATGCGGGCCAGGTCCTCAATCAGGTACTCAGCCACCAGGCCAGCGTGCCAACTGGTGCCACAGGCCACGATGACAATACGCTGGGCATTCACAAACTTCTGCTCGTAAGCCCGGAAACCACCCATGTTCAGGTGGCCGGCTTCCAGTTCCAGCCGGCCGCGCATGGAGTCGAGGATGGAGCGGGGCTGCTCAAAAATCTCCTTCAGCATGAAGTGCGGGTAACCACCTTTCTCGATGCTTTCCAGCGCCATTTCCAGCTTCTGAATGTAGGGCGTCTGGCTCACATCCTCCTTGGAGCGAATGTTGAGCTGGCCATCACGGATAACCACGATTTCGTAGTCATTCACATACACTACCTCATTGGTGTACTCAATGATGGGCGTGGCATCCGAGGCAATGAAAAACTCGCCTTCGCCGATGCCAATCACCATTGGCGAGCCTTTGCGGGCGGCAATGAGCTGGTTGGGGGCATCCTTGCTGAGCACCACGATGGCGTAGGCGCCCACTACTTCGTGCAGGGCCAAGCGCACGGCCTCTTCCAGCGAGCAGCTGTTTTGCTTCTTGATTTCCTCAATCAGGTTCACGAAAACCTCCGTGTCCGTATCGGAATGAAACACGTGGCCTTGCTGCTGCAAGTGCGTCTTTAGGGCCGCGTAATTTTCAATGATGCCATTGTGAATGATGGCAATCCGCTCTGAAGTGGAGTAGTGCGGGTGCGCATTTTCGTCGTTGGGCTCGCCATGGGTTGCCCAGCGGGTGTGGCCCATGCCCACATTCGCGTGCGTATCTTTATCGGAGATAAATTCTTCTAAATCAGCAACTTTGCCTTTTTTCTTATAAACGGTTAACTCCCCGTTGAGCAAGGCAACGCCGGCGGAGTCGTAGCCCCGGTATTCGAGGCGGTGCAACCCTTTCAGGATAATGGGGCAGGCCTCACGATGGCCCAAATAAGCAACAATGCCGCACATGGCAGGAAGGGTTTAAGTATTGAAATAGATTGAAAGCAAAAACGCACCGACAGGTCAACCGGCCAGTGCATTCGGGGCAATTTACTGCTTGGAGAAATAGACGCGCAGACTGATATTATTGGCGTCAATTGCGGCCCGGTTCAGCCCCAGCGTGGCGGTGGAGCTTATGTTTGGTACGAGTACCAGCGCAGCCGGATTACCCTCCAGTTTGTTTGTGAGAAATGCCTGCAGATAGTTAGTAATAACCAGATTATAGTACGGTTGGGTCGAAGACGCATCCACCAGCGTACCCAAGGCCGGCTGGGAAGTACCCAGTTGGTTTTGTCCATCGGCCTGCACGAGGCGGTTGGTGGGCAGGAAGTTGGAGAGGCGCTGCAACGGCGTGTTATTGGCATCAACTTCCAACGCGTAAATAGCCGTAGGGTTCGGGTAAAGCGCGTTGCTGAAGGGTTTCACGGGTACGCGCAACTCCGCGCGGTTTACCGTCAGGCCGGGCTTGTTCATCAACGCCTCCAGCCCTTTAAACGTTACGCGGGTGCCCAGGCCTACGCCCTCCTGCAAGTAGCTCGTGCCGTTCAGCGCAGTAGATGTAACCGCCTGAGTGGGGTTGGCCAAGGCGCTGAGCGGCGTTCCCGTAAAGTCGGTAGTAATCTGCGTGTAATAGCGCGGGTCACGGGACGACGGAGCTCCTGCGCTGCTGAAAACCGGCCCAAAAAACGCCGAGTAGGAGTGCCAGCGCTTGGGCGCCGTGGTAGAACCTTCGTCGTGGAAGTAGAAAGCCAACCGGGAGCTCAGCCCCCGGCCAAAGCTAAGAATGCCAGATGAATAGCCAGCACTCGGCGCGATAGCCAACCCGTTTAGCAAGCCATTGAGCTGCATTTGAGTAAAGGAGGCGCCGCCGCGCAGGGCGGTGTAAAAATTAGTGGAGAAGGACGAGGAAACTGCCGGCGCCGGTGAAAACGGCGCCGCCGTTGCCGCCGTGCGTTGCAATACCAACCGAATGGTCTGGTCCGGAACCACGGCAGTGGTCACCGGCCTGGTTGCCGTATCCGTCACCACCACCGCCGTGCGGTTGAGTCGGCTCATCAGGTTGGTACCCAGCGGGACGCCGGCAGTAGCCGTGGTCGACCCGCTGTTGTACGTCTGCCGCTCATCCAACGGCGCCAGCAGGTTAAAAACGTCAAAGCTAGCTGGCACGGCCGTGCTGCCACTCACCTTGTCGAATCCCATTATCACGACCACGGAGTCGAGTACGGGACGCGTGAATTTCGAAGGCAGCGAGTCGTTGGAACTGCCCGTTATGACGTTGAAGTAAGCCCGCGCCTCGGTGGTGCCCGCGATGTTATCGCTCAGGCGACCAATTAGATACTGGTTGGTTTTGAGGGTTTGCACCGGACTGACGCGCACGGTGGCTACGTCTAGCAGCGGGTCCTTGTATTCGGTGTACTCGGTACTGATGGCCGCGCTATCGGGCAGGTCCACGTTGAGGTCGGTGCCTTCGTCGCAGCCGGCCAGGGCCAGGGCAGTTAAGGCAACCAAGGGAGCACAGCGGCTAGTTAGCCAATTCATTGTAAAGCGCTAGGTAGGAAGAGTGCAGGTTTTCGTCGGTGGCTACCTGGCTAAGCCGGTTGTGCAGGGCATATTCGGTGAACATGCCGTTCATGTTGTCGCTGAAATCCTCGTCGGACCGCACCACGGTGTCGGCATATTCCATGCCCATTTTGATAAACCCGCTGAAGTCAGCAGTTTTCAGCGAGGCCATCATGGCATCGTCGATGTCCAGCATTTTGGCTTTTTCGAGGATGTTGCCCTCGAATTTATCGTCAAACTCGTTGTTGTAAATCGAGAATACCGACTTGGCATCCTTGAAAACCGGGTCCTTTTTGTACGTGGTTTTCAGGTACAGCGGAATCAGTCCCGTCATCCAGTCGCTGCAATGCACGATGTTGGGCGACCAGCCGAGTTTTTTAACCGTCTCGAGTACACCTTTGCAGAAAAAGATGGCGCGCTCGTCGTTGTCGGCGTAAAATTTATCGTTTTTGTCGACCAAAGCCGACTTGCGGTGGAAATAATCTTCGTTATCGATAAAATAAACCTGCAGCTTTGCAGTCGGAATAGACGCTACCTTGATGACCAATGGCTTTTCATCGTCGCCCACGGCAATATTGATGCCCGAGAGGCGCACCACTTCATGCAAGCGATTCTTGCGCTCATTGATAATACCAAAACGAGGCACGAAAATGCGAATCTCGCAGCCCATTTCCTGCATGCTGGCGGGGAGGCGACGCAGCATTTCGGCCACTTTCGTGGTCTGGAGGAACGGGTCAATTTCGGTGGCCGCGTAAAGGATTCGTAGCTTCGACATAAGAGATTATTGAAGAGAATGGAACAAGGCCATGCTATGGGTGCACAAAATTAAACAATTTTGAGCGGAAATTCAATAAAAGCTACTTTGGGGGCCCTGCCAGTTGCCTCCCTTCCTTATGCAGATACTAACGACCGCCGCCGGGTTGCAAGCCTACACCGAACAGGCCCGGCAAACCGGTAAACGGGTAGGATTGGTTCCCACCATGGGGGCCTTGCACGCCGGCCATCTTCAACTGGTGCAAGCCGCCCGGACCCATTGTGACGAGGTAATAGTCAGCCTGTTCGTCAACCCCACGCAGTTCAACAACGCCGAGGACTTTCGGCTATACCCGCGGGTGCCGGAGGCCGATGCCGTGTTGCTGAAGCCCGTGGGCTGTACGGCGCTTTTTGTGCCTTCGGTGGCCGAGATGTACCCGTTGCCCACCGTGCTCCGGTTCGATTTCGGCCCGTTGGAGCAGGTGATGGAAGGCGCGCACCGGCCCGGCCATTTCAACGGCGTGGCCACAGTGGTGAGCAAGCTTTTTCATCTGGCGCGGCCCCACCGGGCCTACTTCGGCCAGAAAGACTGGCAGCAAGTGGCCGTCATCCGTCAGCTGGTGGCCGATTTGTCGTTCGACCTGGAAATCGTGGCGTGCCCGACTATCCGCGAGGCTGACGGACTGGCCATGTCGTCGCGCAACCTGCGGCTGGACGCGGCGGCGCGGGCAGCGGCTCCGCTGCTGCACCGGGTGCTCGTGGGCGCCGCCGCCCAGGTGCGGGCCGGAGTAGCGCCCGCCGAAGTGCGCGCGGCGGCAACGGCGGCCCTGGCTCAGGAACCGTTGCTGACGCCGGAATACTTTGAGGTAGCCGACGCCCAAACGCTGCAGCCGCTGGCGCACTACGCGTCGGGCCGCGACGTGGTGCTGTGCCTGGCCGCGCACCTGGGCGGCGTGCGGCTGATTGATAACGTGGTGGTCGCGGCGTGAGGCGCCGCCGTTTTACCTTTGCCGCCCCACTTCTAGTCGTCTTTCAATAGTTGAAGCACCTTCTCACCATTCTCAAATACGTCCTTCTGGTATCTCTGTCGGGGGCATTGATGATGTACGCCGTGCGCGGGCAGGACCTGACGCGCATCGGTCACTACATTCGCTCGGCCAACTATTTCTGGCTGGGCGTGACCATGATGCTCTCCGTGCTGGGGTATCTCAGCCGGGCGTACCGCTGGCAGATGCAGCTCACCGCCTCGCGGCAGCAGGTGAGCTACTGGCACGTGTACCACGCCATGATGGTGGGCTACCTGGCCAATATCGTGCTGCCGCGCATGGGCGAGGTCATCCGCTGCTCGGTGCTGCGGCGCAGCAGCGGGGTGCCGGTAGAAGTATCGTTGGGCACGGTGATAACCGAGCGGGTGATTGACGTGCTGATGCTGGCGCTGCTGCTGGGTGCGGTGCTGCTGCTGGAGTTCAACAAGTTCCGGACCTTCATCCAAAGCCTGTTCGTGGACCAGTACGATTCGCTGGCGGCCAACCGGGGCGTGCTGCTCTCCGTGGTGGGCATTGCGGGGCTGCTGGTGCTGATATTCGGCTACCTGCTGTTTCGCAATCTGGACAAGCTGCGGGAAAATGCCTTGTTTCTGCGGGCAGTTGCTTTCGTGAAAGGCCTGCTGGCGGGGGTGTTCAGCGTGCGCAAAATGCAGAACAAAAGCGTGTTTCTACTGCATACGGCCTTTACCTGGCTGGTGTATTACCTGATGGACTACCTGGCCTTCCGGTGTTTTCCGGAAACGTACGGCCTGGACGTGAAGGCCGGGCTGGCGGTGCTCACCTTCGGGGCGTTTGGCATGGCCGCGCCGGTTTCGGGCGGTATCGGCGTGTTTCACGTCTTCGTGCAGAGCACCTTGCTGGTGTACGGCGTGAGCAAGGAAGCTGGCATTGCCTACGCGCTGGTGGTGCACGGCGCCCAAACCATGCTGGTGGTGCTGATGGGCGGCATCAGCTTCGTCGTCACGGCGGTGCAGGCGGGCAAGTCGCCCCGCCAGTTGGCCGCTGAGGCCGTTGCTCCAACCCTTTAGGCTGTTTAAGCTAGCCAAAAGTCATGCTGAGCCAGTCATGCTTCGACAAGCTCAGCATGACCGTTTTTACGAACTTAAACAGCTCCCTAACCAAGCGCCGCAAATCATGTGGACCAAAGATAAAATTCTGACCCGCGCACAACTGCCTGCCACCGTGGCCGCCTGGCGGGCGCAGGGCCGCAAAGTGGTGTTCACCAACGGCTGCTTCGACTTGCTGCACCTCGGCCACGTGGACTACCTGGAGCAGGCCCGGCACCTGGGCAACGCCCTGGTGGTGGGCCTCAACACCGACGCCTCGGTGGGCGTGCTGAAGCCCGGCCGGCCCATTCAGGACGAAGACGCGCGGGCCCGCATTCTGGCCTCGCTGGCCTTTGTGGATGCCGTGGTGCTCTTTGGCGAGCCCACGCCGCTGGCCCTGATTGAGCTGGTGCAGCCCGACGTGCTGGTGAAAGGCGACGACTATGCGCTTGAAGGAATTGTGGGGCACGAATTGGTGTTGAACCGGGGCGGGCAGGTGCTCACGGTGCCGCTGGTACCGGGCTACAGCACCTCCCGCATCGTTAACCGTATACTGGGCACCTGATGCCGCGCGGCACGCTGTTTGCGGCGGACGGTGCACCGATTTTAATTCAATCAAGATGTAACAGCTTTTGCCGGATACCCGCGCCGTAGTTCCCTTCTCTTTCTTTCTAAATACCCAATCCCATGTATATCATTCTCATTGCGCTCATGCTGGTCAGCTTTGGCATTCAGTGGCGCCTGCGCAGCAAATTCAAGGAGTACTCCCAGGTCGGGCTCAAGGCCAACCTAACCGGCGCCCAGATTGCCGAGCTGATGCTGGCCGACCACGGCATCACCGACGTGCGCATCATCAGCACCGAAGGCCGCCTGACCGACCACTACAACCCCACCGACAAGACCGTGAACCTGAGCGAAGGCGTGTACGCCGAGCGCAGTGCCGCCGCGGCCGCCATCGCGGCCCACGAGTGCGGGCACGCCGTGCAGCACGCCACGGCCTATTCCATGCTGCAGTTCCGCTCGGCCATGGTGCCGGCCCTGAGCGCCGTATCCAAGTACATGCCCTGGATTTTGCTGGCGGGCGTGTTCATGATTAACCGCAGCGTGATTCCGCTGGGCGTGGGCATTGTGCTGTTTGCGCTCACGACCATCTTCTCCTTCGTGACGCTGCCCGTGGAGTTCGACGCCTCGCGCCGGGCCCTGGCCTGGATGGATACCCGCGGCGTGGTGACGCCCCAGGAGCACGGCATGGCGCAAAGCGCCCTGCGCTGGGCGGCCATGACCTACGTCATCGCGGCCATCAGCTCGCTGGCTACGTTGCTCTACTACGTGATGATTTTCATGGGCGGCAGTCGCCGCTAAGCGGACCTACTCCCATGCGCAAGCCGCCGTCCTGTTCGCAGGGCGGCGGCTTTTTATTGTTATTTATTATGTGAATACTGAATATTTGATTTAAAGAGCTACTTTGGCCAAACCATTTGCGCCTTAGGACTTAAGGCCGGACAAAGTGCCCGCCCGCCGCGCCAGTGGTCTACGCATCTTTTCTGCTTTGCCCATGACGACGTCTACCCCGACAGTCCTGGTGGCAGCCGCGCCCACGCTCCATCGCGCTGGTTTAGTGGCTTTGCTTCAGGAGCAATGGCCTGCCCTGCGGCTTTCCCTCACCGCCGATGCTACCCAGGTGCCGGCGCTGGTTTGCAGCAAAGCGTTTGGTCTGCTGATAATGGATGAGCTGCTGCCCGGCTTGCGGCCGGCCCGCTTGCTGGCGCAGCTCCACCGGGCGTGCCCCACCCAGCGGCTGCTGCTGCTCACGGGGCCGG
>JAYSZD010000883.1:0-1192 GCA_043738185.1 Hymenobacter sp.
TGAGGTGGTCTAGTTAGACAGGAGAGAATTGGGTGATGTTGGCAAGTTGTTGTTGGTGAAAGTAATAGGGCTTCTTATAGCCAATACTAGAGTGGCGACGCTGGTGGTTGTAGTAGTCAAAATAATCTGCGACGCTGGCCTGCGCGTCCGCTAAGTCGGCAAAGACGGGCCAGTCGCGCAGTTCGAGCAGTTCGGTTTTGAGGCGCGACCACAGGCTCTCGGCTTGCGCGTTGTCGTAGCACTCGCCCCGGCGGCTGTGCGAGAGCTGGGCTTTGGCGTCGCGCAGCAGGGTTTTGTAGACCTTGCCCACGTACTGGCCGCCCCGGTCGGAGTGCACAATCAGGCCGGGTGCGGGCCACTGAGCGAGCAAAGCCCGTTGCAAAGCGGTGGTAACCAGCGCCTCCGGCATGTCAGCCCGCACTTGCCAGCCCACCACCTGTTTGGTGCACACGTCCTGAAAGGCACAGCAATAAACCCAGTTGCCGTTGGCCAGGGGCAGGTAGGTGATATCGCTGACCCACACCCGATTGGCTTGAGTGGGCTTGGGCTGGTCGAGCAGCAAATTGGGGGCGCAGCGTTTGCCGTGGGTCGAATCGGTGGTACGGGGTACAAACGCTTTGGGCTGCAACGCTTTGCGCTTATGGCGGCGCAGGGCCGTACGCACGGCTTGCCGCCCCACCTGATGCCCCAACTCGCACAGTTCGACCTGGAGGCGGCGTGCGCCGTAGCGGCGCTGATGCGCGTCAAACACCTCGACCAGCGCCGTTTCCCAGGCCGGCTCCGACTTGACTGCCGCCCCCGTGGCCGCGCCTTTTCGCCACGCGTAGTAGCGGCTGGGCACGACGTCCAGGACGTAGCAGAGCAGCTGCACGGGGTAGTGAAGACGCTGCTGGTCAATAAACGGCAGCTGGCTCATGGCGTCGGGGTGGTCGAGAAGATGGCGATGGCTTTTTTTAAAATTTCCAGCTCCTGCGCCAGCCGTTTGTTGGCCTGCCGCAGGGTCCGCATTTCGGCGGCCTCGGCTGGGTCAGCGGGCAAGGGCTGCTGGGCCGCTTTTTGCCAGGCGTAGAGCCGCTTGGGGTCGATGTTCAACGCGCGGGCGGCGGCTAGCGTGGAGCGACTTTCATTGGCCAGACGCAAGGCTTCGGCGCGGAAGGCCGCATCATAGCGCGGCCGCTTCGTGGGAGGGGCT
>JAYSZD010000884.1:0-2932 GCA_043738185.1 Hymenobacter sp.
ACCGCCCCGACCCGCGCGACCTGCGCTCAATCGATGAATAACGCCCGACTATTTAAGCGGAAAGGCCCCGACTTGCGCCAGGGCCTTTCTGCCTAAATAATCTGCTTGGTGTGCTTCACCATGTCATAGAGCAGCTCGCGGGCGCGGTGTAGTTGGGCTTTCACGGTGCCGAGCGGGGCTTTGAGCTCGGTGGCGATTTCCTCGTAGCTGAGCTCGTCGAAATAGCGCAGGCTCACGAGGCGCTGGTACTTATCGGGCAGGCGCGACACGACGTGGCGCATGATTTCGATTTTCTGATTGCGCACGGCGTGCTCGGCCGGATTCAGGTCGGTGTCGCGGAAATCAATGGTGATTTCGTCGCCGTTGTCCACCTTGATGGCGGAGTCAATCGACATGGTTTTGATTTTATTCTTGCGGATAAAATCAATGCAGTTATTGGTGGCAATGCGGAACAGCCAGGTGCTGAACGCATACTCCGGGTTGAACTTGTGGAGGTTGCGAAAGGCCTTGGCGAAGGCTTCAATGGTGAGGTCCTCGGCATCGTCCTGATTGCGCACCATTTTGAGCACCACGTGATACACGGGCTTCTTGTAGATGTGCATCAGCTCGGCGTAGGCCTTCTCGTCGCCGTGGTCCACGGCGGCGCGAATCAGCTTGAAGTCGTGCTTGGCTTTGGCTGAAAACTGCTTTTGAATATCTTGATTATTTACTTCCATCGAAGGGTGCGGTTAAGGAATAGCGAGATTCCCAGGGCCAGGTATTGAACGAAATAGACTACATCGAGCACAGGAAGCAATCCGACGGTTACGGACTGGCCGAGGCGGCGACTTAGGCGGGCGTACACGGCGCTCACAAACAATGTTCGGAGGGCGCATACCACCGCCAAAGATATCCAATTGTTTGGCGAAAATACTAGTGTAACGGCGGCCAAATAAAACAACATATTGGCTAATAAGAAGGTGCCCACCCGCAAACGGTCGGGAAAGCGGTAGGCCCGGCCTGCCGACAGATGCCGCCGCTTTTGGTGCCACCATACGGCCCAGGTGGCCGCGGGTTCGCTCAGGGTTTGGGCAGAAGGGTCGGCCACAACGGCCACGCGCTGGCCGGCCCGCACGGCGTCCTGCACCAGCAGGTCGTCGTCGCCGGAGAGCTGGCGGATGTGCGAGGCAAAGCCTTTAGTAGCCGTGAAGCAGGCGCGGGTGTAGGCTAGGTTGCGGCCCACGCCCATGTAGGGCCAGCCGCGCCAGGCAAAGCTGAGGTACTGAGCCGCGGTGAGCAGGGTTTCGAAGCGAATGAGCTGGTTGAGAAAACCCGGAGCCTCGGTGTAAGCGGAGAAGCCGACGACCAAATCGGCAGACTGGCCACCGGAAGAAAAGCCCCGCTGCATGAGACGCAGCCACTGGTTGGTGGCCGGAATGCAGTCGGCATCGGTGAAGAGCAGGCGGGGGTAGCGGGCAATTTTAATGCCCAGGGTGAGGGCAAATTTCTTGGGCGCGAAGCCGCGGGGCGTGCGCGCCACGCTCACCAGGCGCACTTTGTTGTGGTAGTACTGGGCCAGCTGCTGGGCGTAGAGGTAGGTATCGTCTTCGCTGCGGTCGTCGATGAGGATGATTTCGAAGTCCGCGGGGTAGTCCTGTCGCAGCAGCAGGGGCAGCAGGCGGCGCAGGTTGTCGAGCTCGTTGCGGGCGCAGACGATGATGGAGACGGGGGCGGTGTCGAGGCCGGGCGCGTCGGCCGGGGCTTCGGGGGCGCGGCGGGCGAAGGGCCAGAAGAAATACGCCGCATAAAAGAGCTGCACCCCGACGCACGCAAGCAACAACCAGAAAAACGGGGAGGTGGGAACGGAGAACTGCAACGGGGAAGCATACTTGAAGGGGCCGGCAAAAGTACGGGACGCCGGACCGGCGCGGTATCTTTGTGAATTGTAGCGCGGACTTTGCAGTCCGCGTCCCCGGCAGATACCCGAACGACCGCCAACCGATGCGGAGACGCGGACTGCAAATTCCGCGCTACAGCACTTTTTGCTTTCCCGAATGACATTTGACCTTCTCGCCCAGGACCCCGCGACCAAAGCCCGCGCCGGCCGCTTAGAAACGGCGCACGGCGCCATTGAGACGCCCATTTTTATGCCCGTGGGCACGGCCGGCACCGTGAAAGCGGTGTCGCAGCACACCCTCAAAACGGATATCAACGCCCAGATTATTCTCGGCAACACCTACCACCTGTACCTGCGGCCGGGCCTGGAGGTGCTGCGCGCAGCTGGCGGCCTGCACAAGTTTAATGGCTGGGACCGGCCTATTCTCACGGATTCGGGCGGCTATCAGGTGTACTCGCTTTCGAACACCCGCAAAATCAAGGAAGAGGGCGTAAAATTCCGCTCCCACATTGATGGGAGCCAGCATTTGTTCTCGCCCGAGGGCGTGATGGACATTCAGCGCGTCATCGGGGCCGACATCATCATGGCCTTCGACGAGTGCACGCCCTGGCCCTGCGAGTACGACTACGCCGCCCGCTCCCTCGACATGACGCACCGCTGGCTGCAGCGCTGCATCGAGCGTTTCGACAGCACCGAAGGCCTGTATGGCTACCAGCAGACGCTTTTTCCGATTGTGCAAGGCAGTACGTTCCGGGACCTGCGCATTAAGTCGGCGGAGTTTATTGCGGCCCAGGGACGCGAGGGCAACGCCATTGGCGGCCTGAGCGTGGGCGAGCCCGCCGAGCTGATGTACGAAATGACCGAGCTGGTCTGCGACATTCTGCCCAAAGACAAGCCGCGCTACCTGATGGGCGTGGGCACCCCGGCCAACATCCTGGAAAACATCGCCTTGGGTGTAGACATGTTCGACTGCGTGATGCCGACCCGCAACGCCCGCAACGGCATGCTCTTCACCACGCAGGGCATCATGAACGTGACCAATAAGAAGTGGGCCAC
>JAYSZD010000885.1:0-7430 GCA_043738185.1 Hymenobacter sp.
AATCAACCAGCCCCAGCGAACGGGTGAATTTGTTATTCGGGACGGTGAGGGTGACGCTCTGGTCCTGTTTTTCGGACCGGATGCGACGGCGTTCCATCAGGGCCTGCACTTTGCTTTTGCTGTCGTCGCGGGAAAAGAGCACCGAGGCCACATCCGTAATCAGCGAAACTGCCCGTGGCACCGGCACGCTCACTTCCTGGTAATCAGGGGGCGGGGCGGGGCGGGGCGTGCGAGCGGGCGTGCCTTGGGCCAGGCTACTCGTGACTTTGAGCAACAGCGCGGCAAGCAAAACGGGTAGTTTTCTACTTGGCATAAGTACCGGGGAGATGCCGTAAAGATGCCACTCCGCGTCGTATCGTTGCCCGGCTCACCCTAATTTTTCCTTGAAGAGACGCAGCGTCCGGTCCCAGGCCAGCTTGGCCACTTCGGCGTTGTAGCGGGCGGGCGAGGTGTCGTTGTTGAAGGCATGGTTGGCGCCTTCGTACACGTACAGCCCGTACTTGGTGCCGGCGGCTTTCAGCGCAGCTTCGTAGGCCGGGATGCCGGCATTCACCCGCTCGTCGAGGCCGCCGTAGTGCAGCATCACCGCAGCTTTGATTTTGGCTACGTCTTCGGCCTTAGGCTGCGAGCCGTAGTAGGCCACGGCGGCGTCCAGTTTCGGGTCGTGTACGGCCAGCTGGTTGGCCATGGCTCCGCCCCAGCAAAAGCCCACGGCGCCGGTGCGGCCGTTGCAGTCGGGCCGGGCCCGCAGGTAGTCCAGCGCCCGGAGGTAGTTGTTCAGGTTTTTGGCCTTGTCGAGCTGGCCAATGAGCTCGCGGCCCTTGTCCTCGTCGGCGGGCGTGCCGCCGAAGGGCGAGAGCGCATCCACGCCCAGGGCCAGGTAGCCGGCCTGGGCCACGCGCCGCGTCACGTCCTTGATGTGGGGCGTGAGGCCACGGTTTTCGTGAATAACTACCACGGCGCCACGCTTTTTGCGGCCCTTGGGATGCACCAGGTAGCCGCGCATGGCCGCGCCGTCACCAATCCAGCTCACTTCTTCCGCCTCCAAATCATCGGCCTCGGGCGTAATGGTGGCCGCCTGGGCGTAGCCCGGTTCCAGCACAGCCAGGGCGGCAATGGCCAGGGCCGTGCCGCCGGCCAGCGTACCCAGCCGGTCCAGAAACTCCTTGCGGGTGAGCGGAGCGTGGGTGTATTCGTCGAAGAGGTTGATGATGCGCTGGTCCATGAAGCTGAATTTATTGATTGAGTGGAGAAGGCGAGCGGCAAAGGGATTGCTAATCGTCTTCCCGGTTCACGGTGTCGGGGCTGAACGCGGGCACGCAAACCGACCAGTACTCGCATTCTTCCTCAAACGGGTTGGAATACCGCACCCTTGCGCCGCCTTTTATCAGCAGCGCCTGCCCGGCTTGCAGCTCCACCACGTCCCCGTCAATCTCAAACTGTTTCCGGCCCCGCACCACAATGGTGAATTCGTCGAAGCTGGGCGTCTGGTGCGGCTCGCTCCAGTGCGGCGGCGCCACCATGTGGGCCAGGCTGTAGGCCGAGGTACCGGTGCTGGCCCCACCCACGTGCTCTTCAATGAGCTTGCCGTCGGTGGTGGGCACGATGAACGGAGCGGGGTTGAGAATGTAGCGTTTGTCAGGCATAGAATTTAAAGCTTAAAAAGTGGGAAGGAAGAAAACTCCCCTCCTTGCAAAGGAGGGGATGTTCGAGCCAACGGCTCGAACGGGGGTGGTTGTGGCGTGAAAAGAGGCCAAAGCAAGAGGTATGTGAATAGTGAATTTATCTTTAGACTACCTGGCGCTTACCTGGCGCTTACCTGGCGCTGTCCAAAGCCCTAACCACCCCAGCTGCCGCTTCGCGTCAGCGTCCCCTCCTTCCCAAGGAGGGGAATTAATCGGTTAAGGCTTCAGCTTTTCCAGTAACTCAAAAGCGCGCGAATTGTATTTCCACACGAAGAAATAAGGCGTCTGCACCGCGCCAAACTGCACCCGGACGCGCTCCACGGCCGGTAGCATACTGCCTTCAAAGTCGAAGCAATCGAGCCCCAAAACCTCGCTGGCGTAGCGAATGGCCTCCCAAACAAGCAGGATGCCCGCCCCGCTCTCGCGCAGGGCCGGGTCGTCGCCCGAGAGGTGATAATAGGCGGCTTGCCGGTCCCAAATCAGGTAAGCGGCCGAATGAATCCGGCCTTGCGTATCCACTGCGAAAAACATCTGGCGGGCGCCATTGGCGGCCAGTGCCGCGTCGTGCCGCTCAAACTGGGCCCAGGAGTAGGGCATGGGCAAGCGCTGGCGGTCGAAGCTCATCTTGTTGAGCTCGTAGAACTGCCCGGCCGACAAATCAGCTACTACCCGCACCACCTGCCGCGCCTTCTGAATATTGCGGCGGATGTTGCGGTTGATGCCTGCCTCCACCTGAGCCAATTGCTGCAAGCCGTGCAGGCGGTAAGTGTAATAAGTAGTTTGGCGGTAGTGCTGCCAGTAGAAGGGGAGCCAGTTGGTGGCCGTGGGGTAGAAGTTCTGCTTGAACGCGGCAAAAGGCGGCAACTGCCTGATTAGCTCCTCCAGCAGCCGGTGCTCCTTCTTGAGCACCCCGCGAAATTCGGGCAGCAGGTACGGCCCCAGCATTTTCACAAACGGCGGCATGGTCACGTACCGAAACGGCCCCTTCTGCTTGAAAAAGTAGGGCAGCGCGGCGGCAATCAGGTCTTCTTCTAAAGCCAGCACCACATCCCAGTCGCCGCCGCTGGCGCAGGCATTCAGATACCACGCCTGGGCAAACACCGGCACATCGGGCGCAGTACGGCAGAAGTCGTGGTAACGGGCTTTGGCCGTCATTTAGAACCGGTTTATTTGGGGCTGACCTCGGGGCAGGGACCTTTGGTGAAGGTGCGCACGCCAGAGTTGGTGGCCACGCAGTCGTTGGAGTAGGTCTTGCCGTCGCAGCCGCACACCGGGTCGTACTGCATGGTGCACATGGCGTCGGCTCGCACTTTGCTGGCATCGATGCAATCGGCCACTGCCGGCACCGCAGTGATGGCCGGTGCCTGGCGCTGGCACGCCGAAATCAGCAACAAGGCTGCAAACAAGATGGGGAACGTTTTCATGGCCTCAACAGCAAAGCGACGAAGCTACGCCACCCGCCCCAATTAGTGGCCCGGCACCCCGGTAGCCGACGCGGCATTGTAGCCCCGCTGCGGAAAATTTACCGTTAAGCTCAACCCCTGACCCTGCCCTTCGTATAGTCAGCCAGACCAAACGCGGAACGAACTCATAAATTCTATTCTTGAATTTAGCTCAGCGCTTCCTCTAGCAACTCTTTCACTCTCTTTCACCCTTCATTACTTATTATCATGTCGTACAACGAAGAAAACAACGCCGGTAAAATTCTCTTGGCTGCTATCGCCGGTGCCGGCGCTGGCATCATTGCCGGTATGCTTTTGGCTCCCGATAAAGGTTCGGCTACCCGCGAAAACTGGAAAGGCGCTGCTACCAAATACAGTGGCCAACTCGGCGAGCAAGCCTCGAAGCTCGGCACGGACCTCGAAGCCAAATTCAAAGAATATGCCGGCAAGCTCGAAGACCTCGGCCTGACCGGTGCTGGCAGCACGCTCAACCTGAAAGGCGAATGGAACGACATCAAAGGCAAGCTGAAGCAGCAGTACGCACAGCTCACCGATGAGGACCTGACTTACGCTGAAGGCCAGGGTGACGAGCTGGTAGGCCGCTTGCAAGGCAAGCTGGGCAAAGGCAAGTCGGAAGTGACGAAAATGCTGAACGATATGTAAGCTGGCTCTCCGCCACTTACAAAAAAAAGCTCCATACCGCAAGGTGTGGAGCTTTTTTATTGAAACTCAGCCGTGACAAACCAGCTGATTTGGGGCTTGAAAACCTGCTTTATTCATCAAAAGTTAACAACTCCCAGGATTTTCCGTTAGCTACTCAACTGCAAACAACCACATTTTCCTATGTGCCATGAAAGACGATAAAGGTAAAGTCATTCTCTCCCTCTTGGCCGGCGCTACCGCTGGCATAGTAGCCGGCCTGCTGCTGGCTCCCGAAACCGGCGACCAAACCCGATCCCAATTGCGGGACTTCGCTACCAAATGGGGCGGCGAGCTTAGTAAGCTCCTGAAAGATGCTTTGGCCAAAGTGCAGGGTGAAGCCGCTAGCCAAGCCAATTCAGAAGCCGCCGTAAGCGAAGACAAACAAGCCGCTGACCGCCTCCTGCAAGGATTGGGAGGCAGTATCTCCACCGCCCACGACGTCAATGCGGACCACGATTACGACGGTTTCGGCGATGAAACCCGCCACCAGCCCCGCTCTTAGCACCAAGCCGGAGAGAAACATAATTCGGGTATTTTTTCCTTTCGCACAACCCGAAAGAGCCTGTCCCGTAAGAACCTGCATAACCGCCTTGAAAGAAGGCCGAAACGTATTACCAGTAAAATTGCCGACCGTAGGAGCTTCTACTGAAATTGGTCAAACAACTCAGTAGCAAAATCAGACGTGTCCATCGCAAGCTTCTGGCAACAACAGCGGTTTGAAGGGTAAGACGGTTATAAAAGAAAAGCCCCGCACGATATTTCGTGTGGGGCTTTTCGATTTTAGACACGGCAGCTTCTGCAAGCCGTCGGGCCGAATTGACGTATTGTCAATAAATTATGCCTTGTCCTGCTTTTCCTTCTGCACGTTCTCTGGCTTCATCTGCGGGAAAAACAGCACGTCCTGAATAGAGTGGGAGTTGGTCATAATCATGCTCAGGCGGTCGATGCCGATTCCCAGGCCGGCCGTGGGTGGCATGCCGTACTCCAGCGCACGCAGGAAGTCCTCGTCGAGCACCATGGCTTCGGTGTCGCCGCGCTTGCCCAGCTCCAACTGGTCCTCGAAGCGCTTGCGCTGGTCGATGGGGTCGTTGAGTTCCGAGAAAGCGTTGCAGATTTCCTTGCCGTTGCAGATGGCTTCGAACCGCTCCACCATGCCGGGCCGGTCGCGGTGCTTCTTGGCCAGCGGCGACATTTCCACCGGGTAATCGGTGATGAACGTGGGCTGAATGAGCTTGCCTTCCACATGCTCGCCGAATATTTCATCAATGATTTTAGCCTTGCCCATGCTGGGGTCCAGGTGCACATGCAGCTCTTGGGCAGTTTCGCGCAGCTGCGCCTCGTCCATCTCGCCAATAGCTTTGCCCGTATACTTCTCAATGGCCTCAAACATGGTGTGGCGCTGCCACGGCCGCTGGAAATTAATGAGGTTGTCGCCTACCTGCACCTCTGTTTGGCCGTGCAGGGCCAACGCCACGCGTTCCACCATTTCCTCCACCAGGTCCATCATCCAGGCGTAGTCCTTGTAGGCTACGTAAAGCTCCATCTGCGTGAATTCCGGGTTGTGGAACCGCGACATCCCCTCGTTGCGGAAGTCCTTGCTAAACTCGTACACACCGTCGAAGCCGCCCACGATGAGGCGCTTCAGGTACAGCTCGTTGGCAATGCGCAGGTACAGCGTCATGTCCAGCGTGTTGTGGTGCGTGGTGAAGGGCCGCGCCGCCGCGCCGCCGTACAGCGGCTGCAGAATGGGCGTTTCCACCTCCAGGTAGCCCTTTTCGTTGAGGAAATTCCGCATCGACTGCACTAGCTGGGTGCGCTTGATGAAGGTGTCGCGCACGCTGGGGTTCACCACGAGGTCCACGTAGCGCTGGCGGTAGCGCTGCTCCGGGTCGGTGAAGGCGTCGTAGGTCATTACTTCGCCGGTGGCTTCGTCTTTCTGGGTTTTCACCACGGGCAGCGGGCGCAGCGCCTTGGCCAGCAGCTTCAGCTCCGTCACGTGAATGGACGTTTCGCCTACCTGCGTCTTGAACACGCGGCCTTTCACGCCAATGAAGTCGCCCAGGTCGAGCAGCTTTTTGAACACCACGTTGTAGAGTGTCTTGTCCTCGCCGGGGCAGATTTCGTCGCGGTTCACATACAGCTGAATGCGGCCCGAGGTGTCCATCAGTTCGGCAAACGAGGCCTTGCCCATCACTCGCGACGACATCAGCCGCCCGGCCAGGCACACCTCCTGAAAATTATTGAGCTCAACGTGGTAGTTGTCGTGAATCTCCTTGGCGTAGAACGTCACGTCGTACAGTTCCGACGGATAGGCCTCAATGCCCAGCTTTTCCAGTTCTTCGAGCTTGTTGCGGCGGAGTATTTCCTGTTCGCTTAAATGGACCACAGATTTAACGGATTTTAACGGATGAAACAGATTTTTGTGGTTGCTGGGCCATCTTCCTGTCAGTGATGACACTAACTGGCGGGTCGCAACGTGCGGGGCGCAACTTCTGCGTGGCGGTGCGCAAAAGTACGGCACGAAAAAGCCGCTCCGAAATCGGAGCGGCTTTCCATAAAAACTTATCAGAATTCAACTAGGCTCAGAGCCACAAATAATCCGTTCAATCTGTTAGAATCCGTTAAATCTGTGGTTCTAGGCGGCCATCCGGTACTGCGGAGCCTCCGTGGCAATGGCCGGGGCGCTCGGCGGCGTGGGGGCCAGCACCGGCTCCACACGGGTGTGTAGCCGGTCTTCCACAAAGCCAGCCTGCAGGTGCGCGGGCAACTCGGCCACCAACTGCCGGTAGCGCTCCAGGCCCAGGGCCTTGGCCACATAGGTTTCGTGCACTCCGTTGAGGTAGCTCACAATGTTGAGCAGCGAGGTGTGAAACAGCCGGAAGTCGATGTCGGCTTCCACGTAGCGCTCAATCTCGCGGCTGGTCTGCGAGATGCGCAGGCGGCTCAGAAGGTCGAAGATGGTGGTGTAGCCCAGGCGCCAGGTAATCTGCTGCCAGTGCGACGCCGTCCACTTATCCAGCGGGCGCCCCGTTTTCTGGCTGCGGACGGCCGTGTTGGGGTTGGCCTGCACCTGCGCGCGGGTCCACTGCGCCTTCATCTTGCGCGTGGTGCGCAGGAACTGGCCCACCTGGGCCTGGGCATCAATCTCCTGGCTGGCAATGTGCAGCCCGGCCTTGTAGCCGGCCAGCGGCAGGCGGTGAATGCTGAAGTCGCCGTAGGCCCCGGCGGCGTAGAACGACACCGGGCGCGGATAGGCATTCTTCACCACCAGCCGGCCCACCTCGCGGCGAATAAGCTGGTTGTTGCTGCTGCGCACGCCCGTGGTGTACAGGAACGCCTGCAGGCCCGAATGAATGGCGTGGTACGCCTGCGGAAACGTCCAGTGCAGGGCGTTGCGCAGGAAGTTGTCATCGCCCAGCTCGGCGGTGGCCCGCAGTGCGTACTCGGTGCTCCAGCTGGTATGCAGCAGCTTGGTGAGCGCCGTCACGTCGGCATCGTTCAGCTCGGCGCTGTGGCTGCGGAAAAACGGCAGGTTCTGAAGGCCGCCAAGGGCGTCGTCGTTCTCCTGAATGTGATAGTTGATAGCGAAGAAATAGTTGAG
>JAYSZD010000886.1:0-1188 GCA_043738185.1 Hymenobacter sp.
GACAGCAGGTAGGCTACCACCACCAGATTGTAGAGGATGTAAACGGAGACGAACAGCCGGCCGGCCGCGGAAAACGGATGAATTTCGCCAAAGCCCACCGTGGCAATGGTGGTCACGGTCATGTAAAACGCATCGATGAGACCGTAATTCTCGATGAAAGTGTAGCCCAACATCCCAACTACCAGGCTTAATCCCGAAAGGATGCCGGCCAGTATCAGGCGGTTGATGGCAATGCGTTTTATCATATTTTTATTTAGTAACTGACCTGACGCAGCTCAGGCGCAAACCTCACTCCTAACCCCGGTTCGCTTCATACGCGAAGCCCCAGGAGAGGCGTCAGGTTTGCGGCCAGGCGGCGTCAAAGCAGTGAGCAGCTGTTCCAACTGACTCAAGCGCTCCGCCCTACCACGGTACCCAGCAGGGCGGCCAGCTCGTTGTCGAGCTCCTTGAGGCGCTTAATGTCGCCCAGGATTTCGAACATCTCGGCGTCTTCCAGCGGATGGCGCAGCTTGTCGAGGCAAATGTCCAGCTCGCGCTGCACGTGCACTTTGTTGAGGCGCAGCACGGCATTGTCGCAGGCCAGCTTGGGCAAATCGACTTCGTTGAAAACGTAGATTTCCTTGGTGCGCCAGTTCGGGCTGATTTCGTAGCGCTCGGTGGCCAGGTCGGTGATGAGTTGGCGGATGTCTTCGCGCTCGTTCTGGGCCAGCAGGCGGGCGTCCGGGAAACGGTTGGCCAACAGCTCCTGCCGGCAAATCTCCCACATTTCGGCGTAGAGCGGCACCGTGAGCGGGTTCTCGCCCAACTCGTTTAACAGGTAAGCCGCCACGCTGATTTCGGCATCCACCTCGCGGCCCGCGTAGAGCACCAGCAGCCGCAGCACCTCACGCTCGCAAAGCTTGAGCACGTCGGGTGTTTCCTCCTCCTCAGCCTTTGTCGTGGGCGCGGCTGCTCCCAGTGCCTCCGCGGCTTCGGCCCCGCCATAGAGGAGCATTTCCGCCTCCTCCTCGTCGGTCATGGGCCGGGCGGCCGGAGCCGGGCGGGCGTTGCCGCCGGGCATGTAACCGGTGTTGGCGCTGCCCGCACCGCTACCGTAGCTGCTCGCGTTGCCAGTGGCCTGCCGGGCGGCCGGGACCTTCACCAGCTTGTTATATTCGGTGATAAGCACCTGCTCATCAATACCGAACG
>JAYSZD010000887.1:0-1188 GCA_043738185.1 Hymenobacter sp.
CCGGGCAACCGGCCGACAAAGCTACCCAACCGGCACGGGCCGCCGGGCGGCGGGGCGCGGGCGCGGTTCGGGGCCCGGCCGTAGCTTAGCATTCTTAACGAACCTTTCCCGCCCATGATAACCCGTCCGTTTAACTTTCAGAAGTGGATTGATGAGCACCGCCATTTGCTGAAGCCGCCCGTGGGCAACCAGCAGGTGTTCAAAGACAACAAGGACTTTATTGTGATGGTGGTGGGCGGGCCCAACGCCCGCAAAGACTACCACGTGGATGCCGGCGAGGAGCTTTTCTGGCAAATCGAAGGCACGATGACCGTCAAAATCATCGAAGACGGCCAGCCGGTGGACATCATCATCGGGCCGGGCGAGATGTTTTTGCTGCCGCCCCACGTGCCCCACTCGCCGCGCCGCCCGGCCGGCACCGTAGGCCTGGTGCTGGAGCGCTACCGCAACGCGGAGGAATTGGATGGTTTCCAGTGGTACTGCGAAAACTGCGGCACCAAGCTGCACGAAGAGTTCGCCCTCATCACCGACATCGTGGCCCAACTCCCGCCCATCATGGATGCCTTTTGGGCCAATGATAACCTGCGCACCTGCAACAACTGCGGCACCTATATGGAAGCACCTTCTAAATAGCTTGTAGCTAATAGCTGCTGGCTGTTCGCTTTTTACTGAACAGAGCTAACAGCCAGCAGCTATTGGCTAACAGCCAAAACTGTATGCTTTCCATTGATATTCACACCCACATTCTGCCTGAGCGCTGGCCCGATTTAGCGGACCGCTACGGGTACGGGGGCTTCATTCGGCTGGACCACCACAAGCCCTGCTGCGCCCGCATGATGCAGGACGACAAGTTCTTCCGCGAAGTGCAGGACAATTGCTGGGACCCGGCCGTGCGCCTGCGCGAGTACGACCAGTTTGGGGTGCAGGTGCAGGTCATCAGCACCGTGCCGGTGATGTTCAGCTACTGGGCCCGGCCCGCCGACTGCCTCGACCTGAGCCAGCTGCTCAACGACCACATTGCCGGCGTAGTGCGCCGTTACCCCAGCCGCTACGTGGGCCTGGGCACGCTGCCCATGCAGGCGCCGGCGCTGGCCATTCGGGAGCTGGAGCGCTGCATGAAAATCGGGCTGGCCGGTGTGCAAATCGGCTCGCACGTCAACGACTGGAACCTGGACGCGCCGGAGCTTT
>JAYSZD010000888.1:0-2925 GCA_043738185.1 Hymenobacter sp.
TTCACGGCGGGCTCGCCGGCTTCCCAGGCTTGCAGCATCTGCTGGGCCTCGGCCATGAGGGGGGCGTTTTTCTTGGCTGCTTCGTTGGTGACGCCTGCGGCTTCGAGCTGGCGGATTTCCTCGCGATAGTGCTTCTCAAACAGCACGTAGTACTTGCCGGCGAGGTGGTCGCCCTTCAGGCCGGCGCTCTCGGGGGTTTCGCCCTGGCCGAAGTGCTGGTAGGCAATCATCGACTTGCAGATGTGGATGCCCCGGTCGTTCACCAGGTTGGCTTTGGTGACGGTGGCGCCGGTGGCTTTCAGAATCTCGGCCACCGAGTAGCCCAGAAAGTTGTTGCGCAGGTGGCCCAGGTGCAGGGGCTTGTTGGTGTTGGGCGAGGAATATTCGACCACCACGTTTTGGGGGCCGTCGGTGGCCACGGGGGCGGTGGCGGGCCGGGCGCGCAGCTGCGCAAACACCGACAGCCACTCGGCATCGGCGATTTCGAGGTTCAGGAAGCCTTTCACCACGTTGTAGCCGCTCACGCGCGGCTCGTGGGCGGTCAGCCACTCGCCCAGGGCCTGCCCGATTTGCTCCGGCCCCTTGCCGAAGGCCTTGGTGAGCGGGAACGTGACAAGGGTGAAGCTGCCGGCAAACTCCTTGCGCGTGGGCTGGAGCGTGAGGCTGGCGGCGGGAATGTCGAGGCCAAAAACTGCCTGAGCGGCGGTTTGCAGGGCGGTTTTGAGGGAGTTTTCTAACTGTTGCACGGGGCAAAGGTACGGGCCAGGGCCGGCCGTTTCGCCTGACGCCGAAACCTCACCCCCGCCCCCTCTCCACAGGAGAGGGGAGCCTGACGAAACGATGAAGCAGCTACGGAAGACCGTACCAAGCCCCGCCCTGCCCGCCGCCCGAATACGCCCCCGAAACCTGCCGCAACAGCAAGCCGCGTCAGTGGCTGGCGGGGCTTGCTGTTGGGCAGTAATGAAGTTCACGAAACTCCTGCTCGTACCGCATTTCCTGAACGTTGATTAGTAGACGAGTTTCTTAAACTCGGGCCGGCCTGTTAAGGCTTGTTTTCGACCTGTGCAGAATCAGTCAGTACTTTAGAATTGTAGTTCAGGAGAATGAGCCATTATTTGCACGCAATGGCCGGTTTAATCTTTTCCTCAAACCAGGCCATGACTTTCTGTTGTCGCTGCTTATCTAGCCCGTGATTGAAATCCTGCCATTGGCTACCCGGGCGGGGTTCTTTTAGTCCGACTAGGACTACCGCATCTTCCTTATCAAACCCTGGGCCTACGACTAGGTGCAAAACGCCATTATTCTCTTGGGAGTAGAAATAAAAGCTGGCATAGGGGGATTCAGGGGGATTGGGAATATCGGCAAAGGAGTAGGCATGGTCGAAGGCACTGCTCGCTTTTAAGCGGGTTAGTCGGCTGATAATAGTATCGCGCCGGCACGCCGAATACACGCCCTCCCCAAACGGATAGGACCCAGCGGAAAAAAGGTCACACGAACTGACTAGCGCCGACACGAGCAAAAACATCAGCCAGGTGAGTTTTTTTATCCTCTGCAGGTTTATCATTGAACGGGTTGAGAAGGTGGCGTCTAAAGCTAACCTTGCAAGGCCAACAGTTTGAGAAAACGGTAGAATTAGTAGTCTACTAACTCTTCACAAGTTAGCCTGCTTACCGAAACAACCCCGAAAAGAGCCCCGCCAGCACCTGGCGGGGCTCTTTGTTTCTGCAGCGGCTTAGGCGGCGGGTACGGGAGCGGCGGGGTTTTTGGGGCCGCCCTGGCCGAGGATGATGAGCTTGGTGTAGCCCTGGAAGCGCAGCCAGACCTCGTGCCGGGTGGGCGAGCTTTGGTAGGGCTTGAGCTGCACCCGCAGCTGCTTGATGAGGTCGGCGTTGCGGGCCAGCAGGGCGATGAGGGTTTTGCGGTCGGTGGCGCCGGCTACCACGGTGGTGCGCTGGCGGGCCAGCTTCTGCTCGAAGCGGGCCAGCTGGCGGGTGGTCTCAGCCAGGTCGGCGGCCGTGAACTCGCGCTTGGCCAGGGCGGCGGCTAGGGGGGCGGCCTCCTGCAGCAGGGCCCCCACCATGCTGGCGAAGCTGGCGTCGTCGGCCTTCGAGAGGTCGGTGCGGGAGTAGCGCACGCGGCCGGCCAGGTCTTCGTCGGTATTGGTTCGGCTGGCGGCGTAGCCTTGCAGGGCGGCGGCCAGGCGGGGCGCCAGCACCCGGAGTTGGGCCTTAGCGCTGGCCTTTTGCTCGGTGGCGGTGCCGCTGGCGTCGCCCATCACGGCGTCTTCCAGCAGGCGGGCCTGGGCCAGGTTGGCGGCGTGCTCGTCGCGCAGGGGCGCGATGTCGGCTTCGAGGGCGGCGTAGAGGGCCTTGTCGGCGAGCAGGCCGGCGGCGGCGGCCGTGTCGCGCAGCAGCTGCGCGTTGAGCTTGTTGTTGTCCATGTTAGGGAGCGTCAGGGATAGATGATGCCCTCAAACGTAGCGAATATTTAGGCATTGCCGCGCTTTAGCCAGCCTTGCGCCCTTCGCCCCTGCCGTTCCCACGTCCGCCAGAGGCTCCGGAGCGCCCGCCAACGGCTTCGGACGGCTTCCCAACCGCTTCGCGGGCACCGCCAACGGCTTCGGAGGACCCACCAACCGCTTCGGACCCACAAACCCTCCGTCAGATTGCCCACCAACCGTTTCGGAGTGCCCGCCAACCGTTTCGGAGTGCTCGCCAACCGTTTCGGAGTGCTCGCCAACCGCTTAGGACCCACAAACCCTGCTTTGCAACGCCCGTCAACCGCTTCGTAACACCCGCCAAGCGTTTCGGACCCACAAACCCTGCGTCAGATTGCTCGCCAACCGTTTCGGACCCACAAACCTTCAGTCCCCGGCGCGGGCCCTGGTTCCCAACCACCAACCTTGCAGCGGCAGGTGCCTTCCCC
>JAYSZD010000889.1:0-7415 GCA_043738185.1 Hymenobacter sp.
GTGTCGAGCGAGTTGGCCGTGGCAATAAACAGCACCTTGCTCAGGTCGTACTCCACCTCCAGGTAATTGTCGGTGAAGGTGGCGTTTTGCTCGGGGTCGAGCACTTCAAGCAACGCCGAGCTGGGGTCGCCGCGGAAGTCGCTGCTCACCTTGTCAATCTCATCGAGAATGATGACGGGATTCGACACGCCCACCTTCTTAATCTGGGCAATGATACGGCCGGGCATGGCGCCCACGTAGGTTTTGCGGTGCCCGCGAATCTCGGCTTCGTCGCGCACGCCGCCCAGGCTCATGCGGATGTACTTGCGGCCCATTGCAGCGGCAATGCTGCGGCCCAGGCTGGTTTTGCCCACGCCGGGCGGGCCGTAGAGGCACAAAATCGGCGCTTTCAGGTCCTGTTTGAGCTTGAGCACGGCGATGTACTCCAGAATCCGCTCCTTCACTTTTTCGAGGCCAAAATGGTCGGCGTCGAGAATTTTCTTGGTTTGCTTGAGGTTGAATTTGTCCTTGGTGAACTCGCCCCAGGGCAGGTCCAGCAGAAACTCCACGTAGTTCATGCTCACCGAATAATCGGGGGCCATGGGGTTGGTGCGGGCCAGCTTCTCCATTTCTTTCTTGAAGTGGAGCGCCACGCTTTCGGGCCATTTCTTGGTTTCGGCGCGGGCCTTCAGGCGGTGCACGTCCTCATCGGGGCCTTCCTGGCCCAGCTCGTCCTGCAAGGTTTTGAGCTGCTGGCGCAGGAAATACTCGCGCTGCTGGGCATCGATGCCGGTGTGGGTTTTGGAGCGGATGTCCTGCTTGATTTCGAGCAGCTCGGCCTGGCTGAGCAGGGCTTCGAGGAGTAAGCGGGCCTGCTGCTCGGGGTCGGCCAGCTCCAGCAGCTTCTGCTTGGCGGGCAGCTCGAGCTGCACGTTGGACGACAGAAAATGCGTGAGAAAGGCCGGGGACTGAATGCCGTCGAGCATGGCCCGGGCTTCCATCGGAATTTCGGGGCTGAGCTCCAGCACCTTGGTAGCAGCTTCACGTAGCGCTTGAAGCAGTCCGAATTCGCCCGGCACGTCGGGGTTGAGGGCCACTTCCGGGAAGTAGCTTACGCGGGCCGTGAGCAGCGGCGTGAAGGTGAGCTGTTCTTCAATAGTAAAGCGCACCTGCCCCTGCAAAATAATGGTCACCTGTCCGTCGGGCTGTTCCAGCAGCTTGAGAATGCGCGCCAGCGTACCTACGGGATGCAACTCCTCAGTGGTGGGCTCCGCATCGTCGGGGTTGCGCTGGGCCACTACGCCCAGCAGCTTATCGGCGGCGTAGGCCTTGCGTACCAGCTTGATGCTCTTTTTGCGCGTGACGGTGACGGGCAGCACCACGCCCGGAAACAGCACGGTGTTGCGCACGGAGAGCAGCAACAGCGAAGGCGGCGCATCATCGCCGCGGAGGAGGTGGTCGGGGTCGACGGCCATAATGGCGATGGCTTCGGGTTGAGAATTAGAGTCGCTGCCGCTCCGCATGGGAGTTAGAACAGAAGAGTGAATTGATGCCAGACGCATGGAAGAGGATAAGGCCAAAAGCAGGGCGGGCAAATGCCACATTGGCAGCCCAAGGCTCCGGGAAAGGGTCTGTACAAGGTACAGCTTCCCGGCCCGTTTTCGCGTCAAGGGCCGTGCCAGCGGGGGCCGCCCGCCAAAGCGGCGCACCGGCGCGTTCCCGTCGAGGCAAGTCCGAGGCAAGTATTATTAATAAATCCCTAATTATTTGGCAACTTGCGCATCTTTCTATTTTTAGCACTCTACTAATGTCCCTTTTATTGCGCCGGTGCCAGTTTATTTTCCTGGTGATACTGGGAATGGCTGCCACGCCGCGCGTGCAGGCCCAGCGCCGGCCGACGAAACCGATTCCCGCCGCCGCCTCTCCTTCGGCCGATACCACCAGCGGTGGCGCCTCGGCCACGCCCGCCACCAAGCCCGCCCGCGCAGCCGCCAAAACCCCGCCAGCCGCCAAGCCCGCCCTGCCGCCCAACGGCATCGGGGGAAACTACCGCGTGCGGGCCCTCAATAGCCGCCTGAGCCGCAAACTGAGCCTGCGGCCCGATGGAACGCCTGATTTCGTCAACATCAACCAATACCCTTTTTACGAAAACAAGAAGGAGCTGCGCGACATTGCCAAGGCTGAGCGCCGCCGCCAGTACCACCAGGCCCGGCTGCTGCTGGAAGACTACGTCGCACACTTCGGGCCCGTCAATTTTGCCCGTAATACCGACATGCTCTGGCGCCTGGGCCAGCTGCTGGAGCGCGATAGCCAGCAGGTGAAAGCCAAAGCGTATTACCGCCTCGCGCTCAAGCACCACCGCACCGACATCAAAAAGGTGCAGTTGTACTATGACTCGCTGGAACAGAAAAACCAGGACCTGTACGTGCCCCTGAAAACGTACTACGACCTGGTGGAATACCGCAAAAACCTCAACACCTTCCATCCGCCCCGCGGCGTGTACACCACCATGGGCGATGCCGTGAACACAAAGTCGCCCGACTATGGCCCGGCCATGGGCGGCAACGACTCGCTTATACTGTTCAGCAGCAAGCGCAAGCGCCGGGGCCTGACCGGCGTGCTGGACGAAGACCTGTACTTTTCGCGCCGCGAAGGCGTGAGCTGGAGCGACGCCGAGCCCATGCCCAAGCCCATCAACTCGCCCAACAACGAGGGCTCGGCTTGCCTGAGCAAGGACGGCCGCACCATCTTTTTTGCCCGCTGCGAATGCGCCACCTGCCACGGCAACTGCGACCTGTTCACGGCCACCAAGGGCAAGGACGGCAAGTGGAGCGCGCCCAAAAGCCTGGGCAATGCCGTGAACTCGCCGGCCTGGGACTCACAGCCCACCCTTTCGCAGAACGAGGATACGCTCTATTTTGCCTCCGACCGGCTGGGCGGCTTCGGCCTGTCGGACATCTACTTTACCCGCAAGCTGAAAAACGGGCAGTGGAGCCCCGCCGAAAACGCCGGCCCGGTGGTGAACACCCGGGAAAGCGAAGTCAGCCCGTTCTACCACCCGCTCTACCACGTGCTGTACTTCAGCTCGCGCGGGCAGCTGCTGAATTTTGGCGATTTCGACATCTACAAGACCTACAAGGTGGGCGGGCGCTGGCAGGAACCGCGCAACATCGGGCCGCTGGTGAACGGCAAGGGCTCGGAATATTACTTTACCATCGACCATGACAGCAAAAACCTATACTACGCCCGCTCCGAGGCCGAGGACCTGAACAACCTCGACCTGTATTCCTTCCCGCTGCCCATGGAGGCGCAGCCCCTGGCCACCACCCACGTTGAGGGCACGCTGCTGGATTCGGTGTCGAGCAAGCCGCTCAAGGGCATTGTCAGCATCATCGATTTGGATAATGGCGTGGAGGTCGCCAGCAAATTTATCCGGCCCGATGGCACGTTCGACTTCGAGCTGATGGAAGGCTCCCGCTACGCCATGCTCATCCAAAGCACCGATTTTTTTAGCGTGGAAAAACAGTTTGAGCTCAAAGGCGACACGGTAATGACCCTGCTCACCAACAGCATCGACTACAAGCTGCCGCTGATTTTCAAAAACATCGAGTTTGAGCAGGGCAAGTATGCCATTCTGCCGGCCATGCACACCACCCTCGACCGCATTGCCATTTTCCTAGTCGACCACCCCACGTTCCGGCTCAACATCGGCGGGCACACCGACACCAGTGGCGACCCCGACGTGAACGAGCGGCTCTCGCAGGACCGCGCCGAGGAAATCCGCAAATACATCGAGCGCAAGGGCAAGCTCAAACCCGACCGCATCGAGAGCCTCGGCTACGGCTCCTCGCGCCCGCTCAAGGACGAGATAGTCGACGCCGACGCCAAGGTGAACCGCCGCGTCGAGTTCCGCCTCGTGAAACCCGAAAACGAGGCACCCGCCGACGGCGGCGGGGACTGGAAGTAGAGCGCCGCCCCTACTCCACCGCCAGTACCCGCACCGCCTTACCGTTGAAAGCGGCCTCCTCGCCCGCCCGCAATCCCTTGAGCGCCAACGCTACCGGCGCGGCCGGCGATACGGCAAACACCTCGGCCCCCGGCAGCTGCCCGGCGCTGATGCTGATATAGAACGTCCCCATGCTCGTGGTTACCAACGCGCCGGGGCGCACGGCATCGCAGGGCAGCTCGGGGTTGAGGCGCGCCAGCTCGGCCTGTAGCTGCTGGGCCTGCTGCATGTGGGCAGCGTTGCGGTCGCGCTCGGCGTTGGCCATTTCGCGGCCGGTTTCATACTTGTCGCCGGCGCTGCTCTTGGTTTCGGAGCTGGAAGATTCCTGGGCGGCCTGCATGGCGGTGCGCGCCGCATCAATGCGCTCCTGGATGAAGGCTTGGCAGGCGGCGTGGAGGGCGGGTTTCAAGGGCATTAATAATTAGAGCGAATCTGTATCCAGGATATCCGGCCGTTGGCTGCGGTTAGCTTGGTTGGCTCATCGGCCACTTCATATTTAGCAAGCGCAGGCTGCTTGAAGAAAACGTACTCTACGCGGGGTGTTTCCACATCGCTCACAAAGGCAACCTGAAATTCCGGCAGCATCATATTGGGGACTGCTTGCACAGCGGGCAGGGCCGCTTTCAATTGCCCGGACGTAGAGCCTGGGTGAATGCCGCTGGCCGTTTTATAAGCCGGATGCAATGCCAGCAGGCAGGCTACTTTTTTATGAGTTTGCCAGTCGGCGAAGTATAAAAAAAGTTGCTGGCTGCCCTTTTTCACCATGATACCGCTGGGTTTGGCTTCGGTATCATCAAAGCCATAAGCCAGCAGGTGCACCGGCGTAAAGGTGCAGCCTTTATACATTTCCCGCAGCTGCGCTACTGACATTCCAATCCGGGCTTTGCCCACCGAATTTTCCGTAATGACGGGCGTATCGGAAAAGGCCGGCGGGCTCTGGCAAATGCTGCCCGAGGCAATGAGCCAGCAGCTGAGAAGCAGGAGAAGCTTGTACATGGAGCTAAGTTAAAAGGATTCCAGCGCGGCCTGCACCTTCGCGGTCCACTGTGCATCCTCCGGCGCTACCACCAATACGCGGAAGCCGTGGCGCTCGCCCTCTATCTGCACGCCTTCGGAGTCGTCAATCAACAAGTCGATGCCGAAGCTGGGCGGATGCTTGGTGCAGCGGGCCGCCACTTCGTGGTCGTGCCGCTGCTGGTTCACCACGCCATTTAGCCCAATGCCGTGCAGCCAGAACAGCCGCCGGATGCGCCACGCGCTGCGGTAGGACGTGGTGTAAACCCAGACTTCCCAGCCCTGCTGGCAGCAGTGTTTCACCAGTTCCTGAATACCCTCGCGGAGTTGCTCATTGCCCAGCAGCCGGGCCCAGAGGCGCCGTTGAGGCGTTTCGAGCGGGAAGTCGTAACCGCAACGGATGAGGGTGTTGTCGAGGTCGAAGGCGAGGCGCATAGTACTACACCGTGAGTAACACTTCCGCCACCCTCCGGTCGTTGCCCAGGCGCGGCACCTTGTTCTGCCCGCCCAGGCGGCCCAGGCTTTTCATGTAGCGCTGGAAGGCCCCGGCGGGCAGCGGCGTGAGTTGCAGCGGCACCAAAATATTTCCCTTGCGCAGGTCATCGTAATACGAATTGCGGTGGCGAAGGGCGGCATCCAAAGCGGCAGCGAAGGTGGCGGCAGCGTGGGGCGGGCGGGCGAATTCCACCAGCCACTCGTGGCGGGAGGGCGTGGCCGGGTCGTCGCTCACGAGCGGGGCCACGGTGAATTCGGTTACTTCCACTTCGGGGAATTGCGCCATGGCTTCGCGCAGGGCCTGCTCTACTTCCTCGCCGATGACGTGTTCGCCGAAGGCCGACAGGAAGTGCTTGATGCGGCCCGTGACCACCACGCGGTGCGGGGCCAAGCTCACGAAGCGCACGGTGTCGCCTAGGGAGTAGGCCCACAGGCCGGCGTTGGAGGTGAGGACGACGGCGTACTGCTTATCCAGCTCCACGTCGGCGATGGTGAGGCGGGGCGCGTTGGGCTCAAAAAACCGCTCGGCAGGCACGAATTCATAGAAGATGCCGCTGTTCAGCAACAACAGCAACCCCGGGTTGCCGGGCTCGTCCTGGAAAGCCAGGAAACCCTCGGAAGCCGGAAACAGCTCAATGCTGTCCACGGGCCGGCCGATGCTTTCGAAGAGTTTGGCGCGATAGGGCTCGAAGTTGACACCGCCGTAGACGAACAGGTTGAAATCGGGGAAAATGTCCTTAATGGGCCGGCCGGTGCGGGCCGTGAGGCGGTCGAAATACATCTGCACCCAGGGCGGAATGCCAGATATCAGGGTCATTTTTTCGCCCAGCGTTTCGTCCACGATGCGTTCGAGCTTGGTTTCCCAGTCTTCGATGACGTTGGTGGCGTAGCTGGGCAGCTGGTTGCGACGCAGGTAAGGCGGTACGTGGTGGTTGGCAATGCCCGAGAGCCGGCCGGTGCGCAGACCGTGGTGCATTTCCAGCGCCGGCGAGCCCGACAGGAATATCAGCTTGCCATCCAAAAACTGACTGCGGCCGGTGCGAAAGATGTAGTAAAGCAACGCGTCGCGGGCGCCGTCGATGTGGTTGGCAATGCTGGCCCGCGTGATGGGGATGTACTTGGTGCCGCTGGTGGTACCGCTGGTTTTGGCCAGGTACAGCGGGTGGCCGGGCCAGAGCACATCGGCCTCGCCGGCCTGGGTGCGGTCGAAATATGGCTTGAGGGCTTCGTAGTCGCGCAAGGGCACCTGCCGAGCCAGGTCGGCGGGCGTACGCACGCGGCCCAGGTCGTGGGCCCGGCCGAAAGCCGTGTTGGCGGCCGTGGCCGCGAGGTTTTGCAGCAGCGCCAACTGCGTGGCTTCGGGACAAGCTTGCCACCGTTGGTAGCGCCGGGCAATGTACCGGGCCAGCGGCCGGCTGAGCGCAGATTTCAATCCCATAATTCCGAAATAAAGGGCCGTTGGAAGGGCTGCGAAGGTACGTTGGACTCATTGGGCAGGTAGCGCGGCGGCAACTTGCGTGGCGCACGCGCGTTAAGCTTTTCGGCGGGCCGCACGGCGGCAAGCTAAAGCTTACCTCACCATTTCACCAATTCCCCTTATCATGGCAGACCACAAAGGCACCGCCGCCTGGACCGGCGACATCAAAGGCAGCGGCACGCTCAGCACCGAAAGCGGCGCGCTGAATGCTCCCTATTCCGTGGGTAGCCGCTTCGAAGGCAAAGGCGGCACCAACCCTGAGGAGCTGATTGGCGCGGCCCACGCCGGCTGCTACACCATGTACCTCACCAGCGTGCTCACCAAGCACGGCCATCAGGTAGAAAGCATCACCACTACCAGCACCGTCACGATGAACCCCAACAACGGCCATCCCGTCATTGAGCGCATCCACGTGAGCACCGAAGGCCGCGTGAGCGGCGGCAA
>JAYSZD010000890.1:0-2921 GCA_043738185.1 Hymenobacter sp.
ACTTTGTAGTCCGCGTCCCTGCACGGTTAAAGTCGTTCTGGCTTCGTTCTGGTCCCCGGCGGGGACGCGGACTACAAAGTCCGCGCTACATGTTGCTACGCTCCCACCATTTTCAGCAGGCCTTTATAGATAATATTATTCTGCCAATAGAGCTGCAGCACCATGGGAATGTGGTGGCGACCGGCAATGACGGTGTAGGGCGCCGGCTGCCCAATGGCCTTGAGCCGGTCGCGGAAGCGGCCCGAGCTGCCGCTGATGCTGGGGTAGGTTTCGCCGCCGATGTAGAAGAGAAACGGCGGGATGCCCGGCCGAATCTTGTAGATGGGCGACTGCTCCTTCCACACGGCGGGGTCGTTGCCGAAGGGCACGAGGTACTGCCGGTCTCCCTCGTACTTCATTTCTTTGAGGTAGCTGTACATATCCAGCCCCGCGGGGTCGTCCATGATGGCGCCGCGCACCGGGTTTTGGGGCAGGCCATTGGCGGCGAGCAGGGCGTCGTCGGTGGCCAGCAGCGCGGCCAGCCCGCCGCCAGCCGAGTGGCCCATGACGAAGACACGGGCCGGGTCGCCGCCGTAGGAAGTGATGTTTTGCACGGTCCAGGCCAGGGCACGGGCGCAGTCGGCGGCCTGCTCGGGCACGTGCACGGGCGGCGCCAGGCGGTAGTTGATGACGACGGCCACCACGCCCTGCTTGGCCAAGCGCCGCCCGATAAAGGTGTAAATGTTCTTGTTGCCGCTGGTCCAGCTGCCGCCGTGAATGAATAGTACCACTGGGTAGCCGCCCGCCGCAGGGGCTTTTGCCTTGGGCGAATACACGTCCAGCATGTGCCGTTCCTTATCGAAACCGGGAGTTGTGGCGGGCAGGTAGGCCACGTCTTTGGCACGGCGGCTGGGGCGGGCTACTACGTATTCGGTGGCCAGCACTACCACCACGGCGGCCAGTAGCAGGGCCACGGGCATTATTAAAAGAAAACGACGCATAGAATCAGAAGACGGAAAATAGAAGAGGCCAGGAGTTGGCAAGCTGCCTCACCTACGCCCGGATGCGGGCAGCAGTTTGCATCACAGCCACTCCCCGACCTGCTGAAAGAGCCGGATGTGCTTGCCCGTATTGGCTTTATCTTTGTCAGCAGCCTTATCCGGCCATTTTTGTGGCGGCTGGGTTTCTTTCAACTTTATTTCCCCTCTGTGTTAATTTCTGTTTCCTTCAAACCTGTTTCGCGGCTGCTGGCGGCTTTTACCCTGCTGGGGCTGGTACTGGCCGCTCCTGCACAGGCGCAGCGCAAGAAAAACCCGGATTCAATCGCCAACGCCGATGGCAGCCTGGCCGCTGCCGGAACCCCGGCGGCCAAGCCGGCCCGCCTGCAGCCGCTGTTTGGCGGCCTCACGCCCGCGCAGGCCACGCAATTGTTTGGTGCAGTTCAGCTAAAAGCCATTGCCGCCAGTTTCGCCTCGGCTGACGAAGCCAGCGCGTTCTTCACCACGAAGGGCTACGAGTATTTGCGCGAAAACCAGCCCGATACGGCCGCATACCGCTTCAATCTGGCCTGGTTGCTGAATCCGCAAAACGCTGAGGTCTTTCGCGGGCTGGGCATTTTGGCAAGCAGCCAGCCCACGCCCGATGCGGCCATTGACCTGCTCAACAAGGGCTTCGCGCTCTCGCCCAGCAGCACATTGCTTATGAGCGACCTGGGCACCAGCTACCTCATGCGCTACAACCAGACCAAGAAGAAAAAGGACCTCAAAGTCGGCATGGACCTGCTCCGGCGCGTCACCGCCCTCGAACCTACCAACGGCACGGCCTGGCAGCAGCTGGCCCGCGGCCTCTATTACGAGGAAAAGTACCCCGAAGCGTGGGAAGCGGTGCACAAAGGCCAGGCCCAGAGCATCAGCAGCCTCGATTTCGACCTAATTACTGACCTGCTGGCCAAGCAGCCCGACCCTCAGGGAAAATTCAAGTAAGCACAGCGAAAATGCACGGATTGGGCCAATTGGTCGTTGGTAGCCGTATAATCGGTTTTTTCACTCATTTTGGCTAGTATGCGGATTCGCAAGTTGATTTTTGGCTTGGTTGCGGCCGGGGTATTTGGTGCTCCCACCGTTCAGGCCCAGCACAGCCGGCAAGTGCGCCACTACAACTCCCAGGGCCGCCCCTACTACCGGGACCCCTTGCACGTTACCCTCGGTGTCGGCACGGCTTTTTACAACGGCGACCTGGGCAACAACCCGGCCAACAACCTGTTTGGGCCGGCCGTGAGCCTGGGGGTACTGCAACGGCTGACGCCGCACCTGCATATCGGGAGCGAGTTTTCGTACGTCAGCATGGGGGCCATTGACCAGGCCGAGGGGCGCGGCCTGGCTTTCGTGAGCAACAACGGGCTGGGCACGGTCTTTTTACGGTTCTACCTACTACGCGACGAGTCCATTTTCGCCGGCTCGCGGGCCGAGTCCCCCAAATTTCAGCTCTACGTGCAGGGCGGGGCCGGCCTGCTGCTCTACAGCCCGCGCCTGTACAAAGACACGGAACGGCCCAGCTCCCTCACTACCTTCTTCCAGCCGGAGCGCAACGACTACCCGGCCTTAGCGGGCGTAGCCCCCGTGGGTGCCGGCTTCCAGGTCCGCCTCTCCGAACAGGTTCGGGCCGGCCTTGAAGGCAATTACTATTTCACCACCACTGACCAGCTCGACGATGCCAGCACGCGTCTCGGCGGGGCCTCGCTCAACAAAGACGGGTTTGGCACGCTCATGCTAAAGGTGGATTACTCGCTGCGCTAAGCCTTTAGCTGCAAGCCGTAAGTTTGGGACACTTTGCTAAAACCGGGACAGGCTTACCTTTTGCACCAGTGGTTAGGAGGTAGGGGCATTCTCCAAATTTTGCAATCAAAAAAGGGCCGTCAGCAATGCTGACGGCCCTTTTTTGAT
>JAYSZD010000891.1:0-1185 GCA_043738185.1 Hymenobacter sp.
CGAGAAAATAACCGCCCGCCTGGGCCGCTACGGCCCCTACGTGGCCCTGGGCGACACCGAAGGCGAAACCAAGCCCGCTTACGCCAACCTGCGCAAAGGGCAGTTCATCGAAAGCATTACACTAGAAGAGGCCCTTGACTTGTTTAAGCTGCCACGCGCGGTGGGCGAGTTTGAAGGCAAGGACATGACGGCCAACCTCGGCCGTTTCGGACCTTATGTGCGGCACGACAGCAAGTTTTTCTCCCTCACCAAGGAGCAGGACCCGCACACCATTACGTCCGAGGAAGCCGTGGCCCTGATTGAGCTGAAGCGCAAAACCGACGCCGAGCGCCTCATCAAGTCCTTTCCCGAAAACCCTGACATTCAGGTGCTGAATGGCCGCTTCGGTCCTTACATCGTGGCGGGCAAGAAGAACGTAAAAATTCCCAAAGGCGAGGAGCCCACCGAGCTGACCCTGGAACGCTGCCAGGAGCTGGCCGACGCCACACCCGACAAACCTGCTAAAGGTGGCCGCTTCGGCAAAAAGGCGGCACCTGCGAAGGCCGAAAAGGATGCCGACGCCCCGGCCAAAAAGGCGGCCAAAACCACTGCCGCAGCCAAGAAGCCAGCGGCCAAAAAGCCTGCCGCCAAGAAAGCCACCGCCGCCAAGAAGCCAGCCACCGCTACCAAGAAACCGGCCACGAAAAAGCCGGCGGCGACCGCAAAATAATTAGCAGCGCATCGCGTTATTCGCAACCGAAAAGCCCGCAGCTCGCGGGCTTTTCGGTTGCTGACTGCTATGAAGAAATCCCCACTGCTCCTGCTGTTGGCGGCCCTGGGTTTGCTGGCCTGCCACTCCGACACGGCTGATAGCGCAGCGGCGGGCGTCGCGAGCGTCACCCTGCAAACTCCGGCCCTACGCCCCGCCGGCCTCTGCTACCCCTGGCAGCCTCGGCTTGGCCCGGCCGCGCAGACGGTGGCGGCCCGCTTTCCGGCTCCGGCCGACAGCCGGCGCGTGGCCGCCGCCGCCGGAAGCTGGAGCGAGTGGCTGCGGTGGCTGCCCCTGAAACCAGCCGGCACCAAGGCCCTGCTCTACAATGGCCAGCCGAAAAACCGGCAGGAGGTAGTGGCGGCCGTGGTCGATATCGATGTACCGCCCCAGGACTTGCAGCAGTGCGCCGATGCCGTGATGCGGCTGCGAGCCGA
>JAYSZD010000892.1:0-2918 GCA_043738185.1 Hymenobacter sp.
CGTCCGCCGGTTCTCACGCCGAAACACTTCCATCAGCACCAAGAAGTAGGACAGCAGCAGCGGCCCAATCACCAGGCCAATCAGGCCAAACATCTCCACCCCCAGCACCAGCCCCACCAGCGTCACCAGCGGGTGAATGTCGCCCATGCGCTTGGCCAGCATGATGCGCAGGAGGTTATCCACGTTGATAATCACAATAAAGCCCACCAGCAGAATGCCAATGGCCTGGCCGCTCTGCCCCTGCGAGAACTGATACAGCGCCGCCGGCCCCCAGACAAGCGGGGTGCCCAGCACCGGCAGAAATGCCATAAAAAAGGCCACCACGCCCCAGAACAGCGGGTCGGGCACCCCAAAAATCCACAGCGTCAGCCCGGTCAGGATGCTTTGCACCATCGCCACCAGCACCTGCCCCAGCACGTTGGCGTTCACGTTGTTTTTCAACGACTCGCCCAGTTCCTCCAGCGTGTCGTTCCGGAAAGGCAGGTACCGGTGCAGGCCCAACATGAAGTACGTTTCCTGCATAAACAGGTAGTACATCGTGAATAACATCAGCCCCACTACCACCAGGAAATTGAGGGCGCTGCTGGCCAGCGTGGGGACCCAGCTGCTTACTTTGGCAGCCCCTTCGAGGAGGACTTGACGCACATTCAGCTGTTCCGTGATGCTGAATCCCGTAGCCGCCTCTACTTTGTGCAGCACGTCGAGTATCCGTTCGGGGTGCCGGGCAAACGTCACGAGCCGCTCCAGCAGCAGGGAGCTCAGGGCGTAGAACGGTACCACCAGCACCACCACCGTCACCAACAGAATACCGATGGTAACGAGGCGGTGGTTCCATTTGCGGTGGTGCACCAGCGCCACCCACCACGGCCGGAACACCACAAACAAAATGCCCGCCGCCAAAAATGCCGTCAGGTACTGCGCCAGCCCCACCACCATCAGCCCGGCCAGGCTCACGAGCGAGAGCACCAGCAGCACGTAGCGCTGCCGGGGCGTGTAGATATTTTCGACGTAGGCGAAAGGCTTGGGGGGTTTGTGCATGGCAAAAAAAGTAACAGAGGCCCGGCGCGCCGCTACCTGAGGGCACTACCGTGGAGGATACAACGCAAAAAAGCCGTTCCTGACAAGCAAGAACGGCTTTTTAAAACATAAATCGCAACCGCGCAGCACGGTCGGGGCTCGTTGGCAATTACGCCACGACGCCCTCAGCCAACACGATTACGTTGTTGCGCAGTACTTCCACCACGCCGCCCTCAATGCGGATGGCCTCGCGGCCGGTCGCGCCGGTCAGGGTAACGTTACCGGCCTTCAGGGCGGCAATCATCGGGGCGTGGTTATTCAGCACTTCAAATAAGCCATCGGCACCCGGAAACTGGGCCGATGTCACTTCGCCTTCGAATACCTTGCGGTCGGGGGTGATGATTTCTAAATGCATTTTATTTTAGCTGTTAGCTTTCAGCTGTTAGCCATTAGCTTTCTTCTGCGTCCTTCTTTCGAAAAGCTAGCAGCTAACAGCTAATGGCTAACAGCTGAAAATAATTACCTGGCTTCTGCAATCAGCTTCTCGCCTTTCGCCACGGCATCCTCAATGGTGCCCACCAGGTTGAAGGCCGCCTCGGGGAGGTGGTCGTACTTGCCGTCGATGATTTCGTTGAAGCCGCGGATGGTGTCCTTGATGTCAACGAGCACGCCTTGCAGACCGGTAAACTGCTCAGCCACGAAGAAGGGCTGCGACAGGAAGCGCTGCACCCGGCGGGCCCGGTTTACGACCTGCTTGTCCTCTTCGGAGAGTTCGTCCATGCCCAGAATGGCGATGATGTCCTGCAGTTCTTTGTAGCGCTGCAGAATCTCCTTCACGCGCTGGGCGGTGTCGTAGTGCTCAGCCCCCAGCACGTCGGCCGACAGGATGCGCGAGGTCGAGTCCAGCGGGTCCACGGCGGGGTAGATGCCAAGCTCAGCAATTTTGCGGCTCAGTACCGTCGTGGCGTCCAAGTGAGCAAAAGTGTTGGCCGGAGCCGGGTCGGTCAAGTCGTCAGCAGGCACATATACGGCCTGTACCGAGGTGATGGAACCGCGCTTGGTGGAGGTAATCCGCTCCTGCATGGCACCCATTTCGGTGGCCAGCGTGGGCTGGTAGCCTACGGCCGAAGGCATCCGGCCCAACAGCGCCGATACTTCCGAACCCGCCTGCGTGAAGCGGAAAATATTGTCGATGAAGAACAGGATGTCGCGGCCGGCACCGGTGCCGTCGCCGTCGCGGAAGCTTTCAGCAATGGTCAGACCCGACAGGGCCACGCGAGCGCGGGCTCCGGGAGGCTCGTTCATCTGGCCGAACACCAGGGTAGCCTGCGACTTGAGCAGCTCTTTCTCGTCTACTTTCGACAAGTCCCAGCCACCCGATTCCATCGAATGCTTGAACTCCTCGCCGTAGAGAATGATGTTGGATTCGATGAATTCACGCAGCAAGTCGTTGCCCTCGCGGGTACGCTCGCCCACGCCGGCAAACACCGAGAGGCCTTCGTAGGCCTTGGCCACGTTGTTCACCAGTTCCATGATGAGTACGGTTTTGCCCACGCCGGCACCGCCGAAGAGACCAATTTTACCGCCCTTCACGTAGGGAGCCAGCAAGTCAATTACCTTGATGCCAGTGTAGAGGATTTCCGACGACGTGGCCAAGTCCTCAAAAGCCGGGGGCAGGCGGTGAATGGGCAGCGGGCCGTCCGACTTGGGCTGGGGAATGCCGTCGATGGCCTGGCCGATAACGTTGAACAGGCGGCCTTTCACGCCTTCGCCCGTGGGCATCGACATGGGGGCGCCCAGGTCGCGCACGATGGCGCCACGGGTCAAACCCTCGGTCGAGTCCATGGCGATGGTCCGCACCCGGTCCTCGCCCAAATGCTGCTGGCACTCCAGTACGACCA
>JAYSZD010000893.1:0-7396 GCA_043738185.1 Hymenobacter sp.
CAGGCCTCGGCGAAATCGGCGAAGTCGGCGAGCGGCGAGTCACGCATGAGCAGCAGGCCGGCGGGCTCCTTTCGTGTACCTACACGGGCCGGGGCCCTGGTGTGCGAAGCCGACGCGTCTGGGCTTTCAGTCGGAGCAGTTGAAATCTCAGCCCCCTCTATTTTTTTTTCGACCGACGCGGCGGCGTCAGCCGCTGGGGTAGGGGTAGTTTCTTTTAACTGGAAACTACCTGTAGTATTAAGTGGAATATTACCGCCGGAAATTCCGGCGTGTGGAACCGGAAATTCCGGCGTGTAGAGGCCGGAATTTCCGGCGTGTGGAACCGGAATTTCCGGCGTGTGCAAACCGGAATTTCCGTCTTGTACACGCCGGAAATTCCGGCGTGTGTTTACCTCTACTTCGGGGTAAGGATTGGTCGCAGCCTTTGCCGCAATCGCAGCAGGAACGGGGGTAAGCGTGCGGTACTTGCCGCCTTGAACCGGTACCACTACTTTGGTGACCAAGCCCTCGGCTTCGAGCTTTGCTACGGCCACGCTCACCGTGTCTTTGTTGATGGTTAGCCGGGCCGCAAAGTGCGGGTCGGAGGCATCGCAGCAGCCAGCATTAGCCGCGTACAAGCTGATAATCTCAGCCAGCACCAAGCGGGTAGCCACTGGGTAAGGCAGGCGCAGCACGTCAGCAGATAAGGTGAGGGAGATTTCGGCGGGCGTCATGCGGCGGGTGGGGAGGTCGTTTGGGGCGAGGTCGCCGCGCTGGGCTGTCATCAGCGGGGGCGAGTAGGCACGGGCGGTGCTCATGCGGCAGTGGCGAATAGGCTGGGCTGGGCCCGGGCTGGCTTGCGTTTGGTCGGCAGCTCGCCGGTAATGGGCTGCTCTTGGTGCATGCGCTGCAGTAGCCGATAGCACATTTCGACATCCTTCATCGCCCGGTGGGCGCCCGTGGTCGGAATGCCGAAGCGGTGACACAGGTCGGAGAGCTTGTGCGGTGCTGGGTAGCGCAGCCGGGCCAGGGCCATGGTGCACAGCCAGGCATTGGGCAGCGGCTCGGCAGCCCCCAGGCGGGTGCGGGTGGCCTCAATGAGTCGGCGGTCGGCAGAGATGTTGTGGGCGATGAGCAGCGAGTCGCCGATGAGCTGCCGCAGCTCGCGCATAACTTCCATCTCCGTCGGCGCCGTGCGAACGTCGTTGGCCGTGATGCCCGTCAGCTTGCTCACATGGTAATTAACCTCCCCAGTGAAGCGAACAAAGCTTATCATCTTCGCCACGGGCTGCCAGTTCTGGTAGCGCACGGCCGCAACTTCGAGCAGGCTGCTTTCCTGAAATTCGGTATCGATGACGGTGAAGTCCGACAGGAATTCCCGGGGGGCTGGCGGCAGGGCCGGCGCGGCGTCGGGCAGCTGGACTTGCTCGGCGGCGCGGGTGAACACGGCGAAGCTGAGCAACCGCCGAAACTCATGCGCGCAGTTCAGGTGCGACGATTGGCCCGGGCCGGTGAGCGGGGTACGGTACAGGCGAAAGCCCCCGTCTTGCCAGGCGGCAACGAAGGTGCCGTTCGTGCTGCTGGTGTAGGTGCCCAGCAGGGGCGCGCACTCGGCTTGCTTGAGCGGTGGCTTGGCGGCTTTGGATTTCTTAGCCATGAGGCACCTCCCCTCGTTTTTGCTGCTCAGCGACAATCACGTTCAGATGTCGGCGCAATGCCGGGCCCAAATCGCCGCGCGGCGTTTCTTCAAACAAGGCCACGCCCCGTGCCACGTCATGGAAAGCCGTAGCTACCTGCTCAGATGAGCAGGTAGCGTAATAGTCAGTGAGTACTTGGTCGGGCGTCTTGCTGCTGAGCAAGGCGCTAATCGATAGTAGCGGCCTGTTCATAAGACTAAGCGGCTACTTCCTGATTCAGGCCCTGCGCCTCACGGGCAGCCGTCCACTCGGTGCGGATATCGGCCGTGCTCTGCTTCTCGGCGACATTGAGCAGGCGCTCGGCTTCTTTCAGGGGCAGGCGCTTGGCGCCCGATTCTTCGCGAATCCACATCTTGAAGCGGGCCACAAATGCTTCGTGGGTGATGTTGCCCTCATCCCCGTCAATCTGCTGGTTGAGCTGCAGTAGCACTTCGGCGGCGCCCGCTTCGGTGTACTTGTTGATTTTCAGCAGCGTGGTCGTTTTCTGCGGCCGGCCGATAAGCGGGTGATTGAGCAGGCGCGTGATTTCCGCGCGCTGTTCAGCCGTCGCGTACACAATGGGGGCGCCCTGCGCATCGGTAGTCGGACGGTTATCGGGAGCCGTAATGGTGGCCGTTTTTTGCGGCATCGGCGTTTTGGAGGCTTCGGCAATGAGGCCCTCAATCCGCAGGCGAGCTGCCGTAAAATCATCTTTCAAAGCAGCCTGACCGGTTTCGTTAAGCTCATCCCACAAATCTTTGAGGTCCATTTTGGAGCGCAGTCCGGTCAGCTTAGCGCGCACGGCTGCCAGCTCATCAGCGTTTGGGGCGGCACCAATGGAGGGAGCCGGGGGCGTTGGCGCCGGGGTAACGGCCGCGGCTTCGGGCTTTTTTGGCGCGTCGACTACCATGGCACTGGTACCAATCTCGGCAGCGGGCGGGAGGCTCACTTTCTGAGCCATCGGCAGCGTGTCGAGTTCGCTCTCGTCCATGAAGCCCAGCCCGCAAATACTGAGCGTTGCCCGGCGCTTGGCTTTGGTTTCGGCCTTCATGAAGGCATTGGCCAGCGCCTCGCCTTTCAGGTTGGTGACCGGCACCGCGCCCGTCGCACAATCTGTGCGGCCGGCCGCGTCTTGCACCGTCGCCACGACGAGGTACACGTCGGCCTCGCAGCGCGGCTCCAAGCGGGTAACGCTCACGCCCTGCATTTTGCGCAACTGTTCCGTGCAGGACTTGGTGGCGTAAAGCACCTCCTTGCCGCTGAGCTTGAGGATTTGAAACGGCTGGGTGAGCGGGTTGAGGTGCAGCGACTCGCAGAGCTGTACGTAGTAGCGAACGCGGGCCGCACTGTCCATCTTGGAGAGGTCGCCGCCGAGCACCAGGTTCGTGACGGTTTCGGCCTGGGCCTCGGAGAGCGGGGCCGGGGCGGCAACAACAGCTAATTTCGTTTTCGTTGACATATCTTTGTAGCTGAGTGATTTAGTTGATTATGAATGCCGCCGGGTGCTACCGGCGGCATTCGCTGTTTTAGGCTTTGACGAATTGGCCAGCGTCATTCAGGCAGTAGGCCACGCCAGCTTGCAGCACGATGCCGGCCGCGTCCGTGTCCTCACCGATGTTGCCCAGCGTGAAGCGGTAGCGCTTGCCATTCCAGCGCTTAATCAGGATGGCTCCTTCGTCTCCGGCGGTGGCGGTGCCGCTGTCTCCGGCGGTGGCGGTGCCGCTGTCTCCGGCGGTGGCGGTGCCCCTGTCTCCGGCGGTGGCGGTGCCCCTGTCTCCGGCGGTGGCGGTGCCGCCAATAATGGCGCCGGTGCAGCCGTTCGCCTTCAGGTATTCGGTTACTGTCAGGCGGTCGCCGCTGCACACCACCGTACCGGCCGGGAACTTCACCTTGCCATTCAGCTCGACATAGGCCGGCACTTCTACCGCTAACCACAGCGCATCGGGCAGCGTAAAGAGCGAGGTGTCGGCCGCGCTGTGGCTGCCTTCGCCGCGCAGCCAGCCGTGCAGGCCGTTGCCGCACTCGTCGCTGTCAATCCAATCGGGGCAGGTCACGGGGCCGGAAGTGGGCCAGTAGAAGTTGTTGCGGCTGCGGCCGTCGGGCTGGCAGATGCGCAGGACCAAAACGGGGGCTTCGGGCGTAATGAGAAACGTTTTTTTGGATTTCATGGTACTTTTGAAAAAGAGTGGTATTGAGTTGACTGGGGCAGCGGGGGCAACCGCTGCCCCTTTTTGCGTTCTAGGGATTGGTGGTGTCGGCTTCGCGCCATTCGTAGCGCGGGGTGGGCCGCTCCGTTTGGCGAGCGCTTTCTTCGGCCAGTGTGGGTTTTTGGGCCACGCAGCCCGACGCGCCACCGCCACCGAGCAGCACTACCAGCAGCACCAGCGAGGCCAGCGCGTGGCCGGTTTCGGCGCGGCCGGCGCGGGTGGCGAGCTGGGTGAAGCGGGGCTTGCCGTTTTTTACCGTGCCGTGACCCAGCGGAGCCAGTTCCGGCACCCGACCGAAGCGCAGCGCATTCACGTCGTCTTTGGCGTTGTCGGCCGCATGGCGCCAGCCAAGTGAAGAGCCAGGGTAGCGCAGGAAGCTCTTCTGCTCGCAGCAACGACGGAAAATGCGGCTCAGCAAATCGGCGCGAACGTCCGCTTCGCTGGGGGCGGGCAGCACCAGCACGGAGCCAGTGACGTGGTAAGGGGCTTGGGTTTCCATGGGGCAAATGGGAAAAAGTGAGGGGAATGATGTGGCAAGGGGTGTTAGCGGGTGGTGCCGGCGGGCTGCTCGCGCCGCAGGAAGCGGCTGGGCTGGCTCACGAAGTCCTGCAGGCTGTCGGGCTGCTCGCGCATCTCGGCGATGAAGCGGTTGTGCTCGGCGACTTGCTCTGGCGTCAGGCGCCCGGTGAGCGGAATGCGGGGCGTGGGGTTGGCGGTGAGGTGCATGAGGCGGTAGGATTAGGCAGCTAAGGCGGGTTGGCCGATTTTGCGCTGGGCGTAATCGATGCAGGAAGAGCGCAGGTACAAGCACTTCACGCCCTCTTTCCGGTAGGTGATGCGGCCCGCTTCCTGCGCGCCGGGCTGGCTGGCCCGGGCGTATTTCACTAGCGTTTCGCGGGTTTTGATGCCCGACGTTTGGAGAGCAGCATCAGTCGATAGCCATTCCTGCTGAGTGGCGACGTAAGCGCCGAGCAGGCTTTCGAGCCGCTCAATGCGACGCAAAGCGGCGAGGTGCTCTTCGGGCGTGACAAAGGAGACAGCCGGCATGACTAAGCGGCCGGCTTCAGGGTGGCCAAATCTTGGGCAGCTTCAAGGCTACCGGACTCCTTTGCCATGCGCAAGGCTTCCTGCACAACCCGATTCCCGGGCCGCGCTTTTTTCAGCGCATCACTCACCCCCTGCCGAGTCATACCCAGCTTTTTCGCGATAGTCGAGAGCCCTCCATAAGGAAGGAGCTTGCTCAATTCGGTTGTTGGTGCTTGCATTTTGTTAGGGTTTACTTACATTTGGCTGTCATTCGCTTGACAATTCAAAGGTACGTAAGTTTTCTAACGTTTGTCAAGCATACTCGACATAAATGTGAGCTAAATACTCATTTTCAAAAAAGAATCAAAATAAATGCAGGCTTAATGACAAATAAACTTACATTCGCTATGAAACTAGAATCACTCCGTAAGTTTAAGAAGCTTAATCAATCCCAGCTTGCCGATTTGGTAGGCGTTAGCAGGGCTGCTATTTCGCTTTACGAAAGCGGCAAGAACAGCCCTTCATACAAAGTGTTAAAGAAACTTTCCGAAGCACTTGACACAGACATTGCCGTGTTAATGGGAGAGGGCGAAGTGCCTGGCATGCCAAAGGCCCCTTTCGATGCCCATGCATTAGGCCCACTGGTTGACATGCCTCATGTTGATTTGCCAGCTCCTAGCTTTAAAGTGCTGGCTTCGTTTGCCGAGATGGGCGGCATTACGCCAGAAGCGCTTTCACACTGCGATACTCTGCGTGTCTATCTGCGTCCCGATGAGTTGCCAGAGAAGTATGACGGCGCGATGGTGATTGAAATTTGGGGTGATAGCATGGAGCCCGAACTTCATTCTGGTGAGCGCATGATTGCCTGGCAGGTGCCCGAAAGCAAATGGGAGACCCTGCACAATGCCGCCTGTGTGGTAGCTTATGATGACACAGTTACTATCAAAGCAATTATAGAGAACGACCTATTCGTTCACGACCGCCTTACACTGCGGGCTGCCAATCGCGAAAGCGGCTATTTCGTCGTTTCCCGCGATACAATTCACTCCGTTTGGGAAGTGCGCGAATACTACGACCGGCCTAAATACTCGCTGAATTTCAGCCGTCGATAGTAATGCCCGCCTCCTTCAAATTCATCCTGGCCCCCGCCCCTGACCGCGAGGGCCTGCACGACGTGCGCCTGCGCATCATTGTGGCGCGGGTGGTGCGCTACTTCAACGTAGCCGGCGCGAGCATTGCCCCCAAGCACTGGAACGAGAAGTATACCCTCGAAAAAGAGAACTGGATTAAGAGCAGTCACTTCGACCACGGCGACCTGAACGACGCGCTGTTCTCGCTGCTGCGCCGGGCCCAAAAGCTGGCCCGCGCCCGACCGGACCTGTCGGCCGATGAGCTGAAGCAGCTGCTGAGTACGGGCGAAGACCTGAAGCCCGCGCCGCAGTCCGTAGTCGTGGACTTCCTGGCCTTCGGCTACGAGAGCTGGCATCAGGACGATGTGGGCAGCTTCGCGCAGTCCACCTGCGAGGCCCGCCACACGACGCTCAACAAGCTGGCCGAATGGTGGGGCTGGGAAAAAGGCAAAAAGCCCCTCCCCTGCGATAAGCTTACCGAAGAGTGGCTCGCCGATTTCGACCGCCACATGAAGCGCGACCTCGGCAACGGGCCGGGCACCCGGCGCAAAGCCCTGGAGATTCTGCACATCTACGTGAAGCGGGCCATTAAAAAGAAGCACCTGCCCCGTCATGCGGACCCCTTCGAAGAATACGACCTCCCCACTCCTACTCCGTCCAAAACCTGGCTGACCGACGAAGAGCTGAGCGCGCTCGAAACCGCGGCCCTGCCCCAACAGCAGCACCTCGCCCGCGCCACCTACTTTATTCAATACTACCTGCACGGCTCGCGCATCGGCGTGGTGCTGCGCCTGAAGTGGAAGCAGCGGGCCTTGGGCGTGGTGCGCTTCAAAATGGACAAGGGCGACCGGGAGAAAGTCGTGAAGGAATCACCCCAGCTCGCGGCCCTGCTCGATTCGTTTCTGCCCGAAGACGGCAACGCACCTGACCCCGATGCCTTTATTCTGCCCTGGCTTTCGCCGGGCTACTTCACCATGTCGCCGGTCAAGGCCTTGCAGGAAATGAAGCGGGCCACCGCTGTGGTCAACATGAACCTGAAGCGGGCCGGCAAGAAAGCCGGCATCAGCACGCACTTTTCCAGTCACAGCAGCCGGCGCACCCTGGCTGACAACGCCGATGGCATTACGGAGGACATGGGCTTGGTGCAAGGCATGCTGGGCCATTCGGCCCGCGCGACTACGGAGAAGTACACCCGGGGCCGCGACACGCCAGCCGTGCACCGGGGGGCACAGAAAGTGTACGAGCACCGCCCGATGCCGCAAGTAAAACATGAGTAAAACAATTACGTCACGCCGTTACCACGACCCGCGTGACGTGAATCGTCGAAGACTTCGCCGCCGGCGTCACGCGGAGTGTGGTAACGGCGTGACGGAATAGC
>JAYSZD010000894.1:0-1183 GCA_043738185.1 Hymenobacter sp.
GCCGGTGTTCAGGGCCACGGCCAAGTCGGCGATGGTGTTGTCCTCGGTTTCGCCGGAGCGGTGGCTCATGATGCTCTTGTAGCCGTTGCGGCGGCCCAGGTTGATAGCGTCAATCGTTTCGGAGAGCGTGCCGATCTGGTTTACCTTGATGAGGATGGCGTTGGCAATTTTCTCATCGATGCCGCGCTGCAGGCGGTTCACGTTGGTCACGAACAGGTCGTCGCCGACGAGCTGGGTGGTGCTGCCGATGCTGTCGGTGAGGGCCTTCCAGCCGCTCCAGTCGTCTTCGTCCATACCATCCTCAATGCTGATGATGGGGTATTTCTTGGTCCAGTCGGTCCAGTAAGCCACCATCTCCGACGAGGTCAGCTTGTCGCCGGTGCTCTTCTTGAAGTGGTAGTGGCCGTCCTCGTAGAACTCCGACACGGCGGCGTCCATGGCAATCATCACGTCGTCGCCAGGCTTGTAGCCGGCCTTCTCAATGGCCTGGATGACGATTTTGATGGCGTCTTCGTTGCTCTTGATGTTCGGGGCAAAGCCGCCCTCGTCACCCACGTTGGTGCTGAAGCCCTGCTTCTTGAGCACGTCCTTGAGGTGGTGGAAGATTTCGGTGCCCCAGCGCAGCGCCTCCGAGAAGCTCGGCGCGCCCACGGGCATGATCATGAACTCCTGGAAGTCGATGCTGTTGTCGGCGTGCGAGCCGCCGTTGAGGATGTTCATCATCGGGACGGGCAGCGTGGTGGCATTCACGCCGCCCACGTAGCGGTAGAGCGGCATGCCGGCTTCCTGCGCCGCGGCGCGGGCAATAGCTAGCGAAGCGCCCAAAATGGCGTTGGCGCCCAGGTTGGCTTTGTTGGGCGTACCGTCCATTTCCAGCATGATCTTGTCGAGCAAGCCCTGCTCGAACACCGAGAAGCCAATCAGTTCTTCGGCAATCTTGCTGTTCACGTTGTCCACGGCCTGCAGCACGCCTTTGCCCATGTACTTGCTTGGGTCGTTGTCGCGCAGTTCCACGGCTTCGTGCTTGCCAGTGCTGGCACCCGAAGGCACGGCGGCGCGGCCAACAGTACCGCTGTCGGTGGTCACGTCCACCTCAATGGTCGGGTTGCCGCGCGAATCGAAAATCTGCCGGGCGTGGATTTCGGTGATAATGCTCATGAGGAAAGAAGGTTGGTTTGAGGAT
>JAYSZD010000895.1:0-2914 GCA_043738185.1 Hymenobacter sp.
GTGGAGCCCGCCGAGCAGCTGCGCATCCTGCGCCGGGTGCTGGAGCCCGAACACTCCTGGACCGTGGTGCTGGCCTCCAACGACCTGCGCGCGCTGGCCTTGTGCCCGCGCCTGGCAGTGTTGCGCGAAGGTAGTTTGATTGCCGATGGCACGTTTGCTGCCGTGACACAGCAACCGGTAGTACGAGAGTTGCTGGCTTAGATTTTAAGTGAGAATTGAGAACGAGTGTCTTAAACTGATGTCTTAGCCAATTCCAACAAGTGGACAGTCCGAATTAAGAAACAAGCAACAAGACACTTGACGAAGTGCCAAACCATTAGCCTTTGGTTGATAGCCGTTAGCTCTTTATCCAATGTCAAGTAGGTGCATCAAATGCATTAGCTGTTTAATTTGGAACAGGCACTTGTTAACTATTTGTTGCCTGTGTTGGGTCTTGTGACTTGCTGCTGAAGTCTTGCTACTTACTGCTGAGCCGTCTTCTTTACTTTCTCGATTCCAATTCTTACTTGTTCATTCTTTAATTATTAATTAGCAATACATGCCTTTTGCCGAAAACCCGTTGGCCGAATCCAACCCGATGACCGGGCGCTTTCGCGCGTTTGCGCGGGTGCAGACCCCGCAGGCTGGCCGCACGCTGGCCCGCTGGGCGGCCGCACTGGGCCTGCTGGTGGTGCTGGCTGGCTTTCTGCCCTGGACGCAGAACATCCGCTCGACTGGCACACTAACCACCCTGCGGCCCCAGGACCGTCCCCAGACCGTGCCCAGTACCATTGCCGGGCGCATTCAGCGCTGGCGGGTGCGCGAGGGCCAGCACGTGCGCAAAGGCGACACGCTGGTGGACATCATGGAAGTCAAGGAAAAATACTTCGACCCTCTGCTCGTGCAGCGCACCAGCGAGCAGCTCGACGCCAAAATTGGCTCCCTGGGTGAAAACCTGGCGAAAGGTACCGCCCTCAGCGACCAGCAGACGGCGTTGCGCGCGGGCTTGCAGGTGAGCCTGAGCAAAGCCCGCAACTACGTGCTGCAAAGCCGACTGAAAGTTGATTCCGACGCCGCCGACCTCGTGGCTGCGCGCAATGACTTCACCATTGCCGAGCGGCAGCAGCAGCGGCAGGAAGAGCTCTACAAGAAAGGCCTCAAGTCGCTGACCGAACTGGAGCAGCGCCGGCTTAAGTTTCAGGAAAGCACGGCCAAGCTGCAATCGGCCGAGAACAAGCTGGCTGCCAGCCGCCAGGCCCTCACCAATGCCCAGCTGGAGCTAAGCTCCCTCTCCGCTGAGTACCAGGACAAGCTGGCCAAGTCTGAATCGGAACGGCGCTCGGTGACGGCCTACCAGTTCGATACCGAAGGCCAGATTGCCAAGATGCGCAACGAGCTGGCCAACCTGCGCATCCGCTCGGGCTTCTACCAGATTACGGCCCCGCAGGACGGCTACGTAGTGCGAGCCTTGAAAGAAGGCTTGGGCGAAATTGTGAAGGAAGGCGAGCCCATCGTGACGGTGATGCCCGACGCCCCGGCCCTGGCCGCCGAGCTCTACGTGCAGCCTATGGACATTCCGCTGCTGCGCGTGGGCCGCAAGGTTCGCCTGCAGTTTGATGGCTGGCCGGCGCTGGTGTTCAGCGGCTGGCCCGGCACCAGCTTCGGCACCTTCGGCGGCGTGGTAGCCGTTATCGATAATATCGATTCCCAAGGCCAGTACCGCATCCTCGTCACGCCCGACCCGAAGCAGGAAGCCTGGCCCAAGCCCCTGCGCGTGGGTAGCGGCGTCTACGGCTGGGCTCTGCTCGATGACGTGCCCATTTGGTACGAGCTGTGGCGGCAGGTGAACGGCTTCCCGCCCGACTATTCGGGCGAACCCGTAAGCAGTGCCAAAGGCGATAAAAAGGCCGCGAAAGGCGATTATTCTACCGAAGAAGAAGCGAAATGAGGCAGTTGCGCTTTTTCGGGCTGGGCGTAATGCTGCTGGGTATTGCCGGCGGGCCGGCCGCCGCCCAAACAACCAAGTCGGGCGCCCCGCTGCCGGGGCAGTCGCCCCGCACTACGGAGCAGCTCCGGCGGCAGGCCCGGCAGGACTATCCCAGCGGCCCCTTGGGAGCGCCCGCCCTGGTAACCCGCCCGGTGGCGCTGGCCGACACCGGCCGCGTCTTCGGCCTCGCTGATTTGCTGACCTACGTGACGTTGCGCCACCCCGTGGCCCGGCAGGCGGCCCTGCTGCCCGAGCGCGCCTTGCAGGAAGTGCGTTTCGCTCGCGGGCAGTTCGACCCCATGGCGACCAGCAAATACTACGGCAAGGCCTTGGGTGGCAAGGAGTATTTCCACGACTGGGATACCCAGCTGCGCGTGCCGCTCTGGTTTGGAGCCGACCTGAAAGCCGGCTACGAACGAGGTACCGGGGCCTTTATTAACCCCGAAAACTATACCGCTCCCGCCGGGCTGAGCTACCTGGGCATCTCGGTGCCCTTGGCCCAAGGGCTGCTGATTGACGAGCGGCGGGCGGCGGTGCGCCAGGCGCGGGCCCTCCAGGGACTGGCCGAAGCCGAGCGGCGCGGGGCCCTCAACAAGCTGCAGCTCCAGGCCGCCAAAGACTATTGGGACTGGACGCTAAGCTACCAGCGGCAGGAGCTGCTGCGCCAGAATGCAGAGTTGGCCGATGTGCGCTTACAGGCCGTGCGCGAGCGGGTCCGCTACGGCGACCTGGCCGCTATCGACTCGGTGGAGGCCCTCACGGAGCTGCAAAACCGGCAGGCCCAGCTGGTGCAGGCCCGGGTGCAGTGGCAAAACGCCACGCTGCAGCTCAGCAACTATCTCTGGGATGAGCAGCAGCAGCCTCGTGAATTGCCCGTTGATGTGCGCCCGCAGCCTTTGCCCGGCCCCGCCGGTTGGGTGCCGCTGCCCGCCGATTCGCTGGCCGCCC
>JAYSZD010000896.1:0-7383 GCA_043738185.1 Hymenobacter sp.
CCCGGCATGATGCTGCTGGCCACGGTGCCCCCACTCTGGTTCCGCGTAATGAACCGGCGCGTACCGGCCACGCAGGCCTGAGCAGCAACCCCGTCAGAACCCGGCATAGCCCCTTGCCGTTGCAACAGCTGGGTTCACCCCGGCAAGCCCGCACCTGACCGCCATCTCTTTTTCCCCGATTATGTCCACCGCCTACCAACCCATCGACTGCCACTTCTACGACGAGCTGGAAGCCGCTGCCACCCAGCGCCGCCGCGTCGACTTGCAGTATTTCAACGACCTGCGCCAGCTGTGCCTGGGCGCGGGCGTGATTGACACGTTTTTTATCCGCGAAAAAGTGGAGTTCATGCGCCTGAAATCGGGGGAAGAAATCCGGCTCGACCACATCATCCGGCTCGACGAAAAGCCCGCGCCCGGCTTCTCCGACTACCCCGATTTCAGCTGCGCCTGCTGAGCCGCCAGCAACCAGAAACGCCCGTCATATTACTATGGCGGCCGTTTTCTTTAGAACGAACCGGACAAGCCGTGCGAGCTTATTTTAGTTACGACTCTGCACCAAGCTCACGCCGCCGTTAGTGGTCACGGCTTTCACCGGGGCGCCGCCCTTGCCCAGCGTGGTGGCCAGCTCCTTGCGCATAAAACCCGATTTGGTGACCGGGAAACCCGCCCGAATGCTGCCCATGTTGGTGCTGGTGAACAATTGGGCCGAGTAGTCCTTGGGCAGCTGCCAGGTGATGCCGCCGTTGGTGGTTTCCACGTCGAGGCCCTTGCCCTGCCACTGGCGGCCCGAAAGGCTGATGGTCAGGCCGCCGTTCACGGTTTTGCCGGTTACGTTGCCGCCCAGGCTGGCCAGCGACACGCCGCCGTTCACGGCTTCAAAAGTAATGTCGGCCTGCAGGTTATCGAGGGTGATGCCGCCGTTGACGGTGTTCATCACCAGGGCCGTTTGGCGGGGCACGAATATTTCGTAGCTGACGCTGTACCGCTCGTCCCGGCCCGGCGCCGTGGCCTGTAAGCTGTTGTTGGCCGTGCTGATGGCGACTTCTTTCACGCGCTGCCGGGCGTCGGCGTCGGTGCTGGCCCAGCTCTGCACCTTGGCGCGGATGCGCACGTTCGGGCCCGACCAGCCGTGCACGGTGATGCCGCCGTTGGCCCCGCCGCGAATGGTGAGGGCTTGGCCGATGGGGGCGGTCATGGTCAGGTCGCGGGTCTCGCAGAAGCGCTTATTTTCGGAGTTGCCGCGAAACCAGCTACCATCGCCGCAGCTCATTTCGAATTGCGGCTCCGCGGTTTGCGCACTCGCTGAGACGGTGGTGAGGGCAAGGGCAAAAGCAGAAAGAAGGGTTTTCATGGGAAGTGAGGGTTTTGAAAAAATGAGCGTTAAAAATCGTTTGGATAGACGTGCCAACGGCTGGTCAGGCCGCTTTGGGAAGTGGTTTGTGAGGGAGTACCGAATAATTATTGAGACGTTACAGGCAGCTGGCACTTTTTTTTCGGGCCGGCGTGTGCCCACTTTCGGCCGGCGGCCGTATGATTTCCCAACTTCTTTGACCCTAAATCCCTGCCTTATGGATACTCTAGCCGCCGGCGTCACCCAGCTGCGCATTCAGCGCTTTGTTAATGTGTATTTTGTCGAAACCGGAACGCCTGGCGAATGGGTGCTTATTGACACTGGCCTGCCTGGCAGCGCCAAATCCATCATCGCGGCGGCCGACAAGCTGTTCTATCCCGGCAGCCACCCCGAGGCCATCCTACTCACCCACGGCCACCTCGACCACCTGGGCGCGGCCAAGGAGCTGGCCGACCATTGGAACGTGCCCGTGGTGGCGCACCCGCTGGAGCTGCCCTACCTTACCGGTAAGGCACTGTACCCGCCGCGCGACCCCACCGTGGGCGGCTCCCTGGCCTTTATGAGCCGCTTTTTCCCGGCCCAGCTCCCCAACCTGGGTGAGCGGGTGCAAGGCCTGAACATCGGCGACCCGGCCGTGCCACACCTCATGAGCTGGCGCTGGCTGCACGTGCCCGGCCACGCGCCCGGCCAAATGGCCTTCTACCGCGAAGCCGATAAGACGCTGATTGGGGCCGATGCCTTCGCCACCTGCCATCACGATTCCATTGCGGCCGTGCTGCTGGCCCGGCCCCAAATCAGCCGCGCCGGCACGCCGTTCAACTACGACTGGAAAGCGGCCCGGCACTCGGTGCAGCTCCTGGCTGCACTTGAGCCCAAGGCCATTGGCTGTGGCCACGGTCCGGTTATCAAAGGACCCGAAGCCGCGGCAGGCCTGCGCGAGCTGGCCGATAACTACCCCGTGCCCGCGCACGGCCGCTACGTGCGGGAAGCCGCCCGCACCGATGCCAGCGGTGTGGAACACCTACCTCCTGCTCCCAAAGACAAGCTGCCACTGCAAGCGGCCGTAGTTGGCGCGAGCATTCTGGCGGCGGGCGCAGCGTGGTTTTTCACCGGCGGGCGGCGGCGCACCAAATCAAAGCCAAAAAGCAATACTTAGCGCCTATCCAAATAGGCCGTCATGCTGCTCTTGTCGAAGCAGCTCTACCGCATAAGTGAATCATTTTTTTGAGCTAGTTACGCAGTAGAGAGGCTTCGACAAGCTCCGCATGACCGTTCTTTTTTCAGCCTGTTTGGATAGGCGCTAAGCCCTCAGCGGGCACGCTAACCAACTCGATAAAGGTTGAGAATGAAACCTTCTATTGCTGCTTTAGTGCCGCGATGCCCGTCAGATACGCCGTGATGATGGTGGCGGCCAGCCGGGCGGTTTGGTTGTCCCGGTCGTAGAGCGGGTTGAGCTCGACAACTTCGAAGAGGCGCACTTCGGGCGTGCTGCCGGCCAGAAAAGCTGCTTCCACGGCTTGCCGCGGGGTAAATCCGTCGGCGCTGGGGGCAGACACGGCCGGAGCGTAGGCTTCGGCGCAGCTGTCAATATCGAAGCTCACGAAGGCTGGCCCCGACCGGGTGGCCCGGCTGAGCGCCCGGTTGAGGTAGAGCGCCATACCGTCCGTTTGCACGTGGGCGAGGGGTACGATGTGCGCGTTTTGCTGGTGCAGAAAGGTAATATCTTCCTCCGTGTTGAGATTGGAGTGCAGGCCGATTTCGGTAAACTCCGGGCCCGTCAGGAACCCCTCGCGCAGCAGCCGGCCAAACGGGCTGCCGCTGGTGATATTGGGGTTTTCCTTCACATCGGCGTGGGCATCGAGGTTGATGCCGCCCACGGCCCGGCCGCCGCTGGCATCAAACAGCCCGCGCACGGTGGAATACGTGCCGTCGTGCGAGCCGCCGAGCACGACCACGCGCGGGTATTGCCGGAGCAAATGGCCCAGCTGCTCCCGAATGTGTTCGTGGTTGCGCGGGTGGTCGGGCTGGCGCAGGGCCAGGTTGCCGACGTCGGCAATGCGCAGCTGGTTCAGGCTGAGGTTGTGCTCCAGGTTGTAGGTTTTGTGGTAGCGGCGCAGCTCCCGACGAATGGCCTCGGGCGCGCCCGCCGCCCCGGCCCGGCCGCCTTCCAGCACGGTGCCAAAGTCCAGGGGCAGCCCCACGAGGCACACATCGGCTTCGGGCAGCTCGGCGGCAGGACGGATAAGCTCGCGCAGAAGAGTGGGCATGGGAAGCGGGGTTCTGAAGTGCGAATGTAGAAAAAGCGCCACGGGCAACGCCTCACTACTTTGCCGTGCCGCGGCAACGCATAAGTGTATCGCGGCTTCGAGGGTATTTTTCGGCCCGATTTTTAGGCGGATTCTCTTCGCTGCGGTTGGCCCGAAACGGGCCGGCACGGGTGAATCACAACGTCGGCGCCATCCTTACCTTCGGAGGCTTCGGCCCGGTTTTCATTCTTCTATTTTATTATGACTTTCTTCCCTTCTGGCCGGCTGCTCGCGGTTGGCCTGCTGGCTTCGCCGCTGTTTGCGCCACCGGCCCACGCCCAAACGGCCGCCCCAATTCCCTCCTTTTACAATACCTACCACTACACGGCCTACACCGTGTTCGACAACACCAGCTCCGCGGCGCCCACGGAGGTGCGCGGCGTGGGCGGCTCGCTCACGCTGCGCCCCGATGGCACGTATGAAAAGCACTTCAGCATTGTAGCGCCCAGCGGCCCACACTATTTCAACCAGTCGGGCCGCTTCACCCTGGCCGGCGATAGTATCCGCTTCGCTTTCACCGACCTGAAAGGCTCCGACGTGCAGCGCGGCACCTTCCGGTTCGTGCCCGCTACCAAACGCCTCACCCTGACCATTATCGGCTACCCTACCGGCAACCAGGGCGTGTACGAGCTGGTGGCTGCCGCGCCGGTCCCCAAGACAACCCCTCCAAAAACGGTCAAAAAGCAGCGCAAGTAGTCCGCACCCGGCGGAGCATTTGGCTCCCCCCGCCCCTTCTGGCTAACTTGCGGCCCGTTTCGACTGCTCCTGCTCCGGCAGGTGCCTGAATCGGCTCACTGTTAACTGTTAACTGCTAATTGACCCCCTATGGGACGCGCATTCGAATTTCGCAAAGGCCGCAAAATGAAGCGGTGGGATAAGATGTCGAAAGACTTTACCCGCATCGGCAAGGAGATTGTGATGGCCGTGAAGGAAAACGGCCCCAACCCCGACACCAACGCCCGCCTGCGCGCCGCCATGCAAAACGCCAAAGGCGTGAACATGCCCAAGGACCGGGTGGAAGCCGCCGTGAAGCGCGCCAGCAGCAAGGAAGAAAAAGATTATGCCGAAGTGGTGTACGAAGGCTACCTGCCCCACGGCGTGGCCGTAGTCATCGAAACCGCTACCGACAACCCCACCCGCACTGTGTCCAACGTGCGCCTGATTTTCAACCGCAACGACGGTACGCTGGGTACGGCCGGCTCCTCCGACTACACCTTCACCCGCAAAGGCGTGTTCAAGCTGGCTGCCGAAGGGCTCGACCGCGACGAGTTGGAGCTGGAACTCATCGATTTCGGGGCCGAGGACGTGTACGAAACCACTGAAGAAGACGAGCACAATACCGAGCACAAGTACATCGTGGTCGAAACCGCCTTCACCGACTTCGGCCAGATGCAGAAAGCCCTGGAGGCGCAAGGCCGCCACGTAGTAAGCGTGAATCTGCAGCGCGTGCCCAACACCACCGTTTCGCTCACCGACGAGCAAATGGAGGAAGTGATGACCATCATCGAGAAATTCGAGGACGACGAAGACGTACAGGCCGTATACCACACCCTAGGCTGAACAAATCGTTCTGCTAAATCAGGGTCAGAAATAACGTCCTGCTGAGCGCCGCCCAAGCCTTCTCCCGCGCCACTAATTAAACTTAGTTTCCGGTAGCGGTGCTTCGGCGGCACTGAGCAGGACGTTCCGGCTTTTACAACGCTGGTCCGCCGGCCTTTCCGCTCCACACCTCATGCCCGCTGCCGACTCCTCTGCCCCCGTAGTCACGCCAGCTACCTCCGGTACAGCGGCTGCCAGCGGCTACCTGCCGGCGCTTACCGGGCTGCGGGCCGTTGCGGCCTGGCTGGTGTTTTTCAACCACTACCCGCTGGGGCCGCTGCCGCCACCCGGCACGGCCCGCGCCTGCCAGTACCTGGTTGACGAGGCCCACGGCCTGCCGCTGCTCTTGTTGCTCAGCGGTTTTCTCATCGCGCTGCGCTACGATTCTGGTACGGCCGGTTTTCGTCCCAAAAAAGGCTGGCGGCGCTACCTAGAAGGACGGCTGGCGCGCATCTACCCGCTGTATGCGCTGCTCACCCTGGCCACGTTTGCGCTGCTCTGGCACTGGGGTTCCCCGCAGGTCACGCCGGGCATCGTGGCGCTCAACCTCACGTTGCTGCGCGGCTTTTTCGATGAATACAAGTTCACGGGAATCGGTCAGGCGTGGTCACTGGCCTTATTTGAGGGGTTTTACCTGGCCGCGCCGTTCGTGCTGGGGCTGTGGCGGCGCGGGTTGCCTTTGTGGCTACAGCCGCTGCTGCTGCTGGCGCTGGGCACCGGGCTGGTCGCCGGGCTGGCCCCGCTGCACTGGCACGGTCTGTTTGGGTCTTACCCGTTCATGCTCAGCTATACTTTCTTGGGGCACAGCCTGGAGTTTTTCGTGGGAATCTGGTTGGCCCGGCGCTACCAATCCGGCCGCCTGGGCACCCCGGCGGGTGTTTGGCGCACAGCCGGTGGCATCTTACTGTATTTTAGCGTCACCGCAGCTTTAGCGGTTACGCAGGCTCAGTTTCATAACTCCGAACATCCTCTCGCCCTGGTGCTGAATCTGGTGGGGCTGCCAGCGGCGGGAGGCTTGCTGTTCGCGGGGTTGCTCAGCGAGCATTCCGGGTTTCGCAAGCTGCTCAGTGGCGGTCTGTTTCAAAAAATGGGGCGCAGTTCCTACGCATTCTATCTGCTGCACGCCGGGCCGTTATCGTTCTGGGTCTACGACTGGCTCCCGGGCTTGTGGTGGATTCAATTGGTGGCAGTTCAGGCCGTTTCTTATATTATTTACCGGAGAATAGAATTGCCAGCAATTCGACTATTTTACCCTCGTAAAACGTTTTAACTGCATACTTATGCCAGCATCAGAGGCAGAACTATTTGTGCATATAAACCGAAAGTTTGCAGCAGTTAATGCTTCTATAGAAGCAATTGAACAGCAACTTTATGAGGCTAGCGAAACTAAGCGTATTAATTACATCACGGCCACGAATCAACAGCGCTATTCGCTTTTTCGCTGGTTTCGAAAACTCAAAACGCCCAAGCTAAGACGACCATTCTGGAACAAACAGGACATGATAATAGAACTAAGAGCTGCTTTGGACGCCCCCCATCCATCACGCGACACGGTGTTACCTATTTTAAACTTATTCTTACTAAACACCGCTATTGAATTAGTCCGCATGCAAGCAAAGGGAGAAATAGCACGTCAACTCATCGAATTACAGGAATTAATGGGTGCTCTCAGGGAGCACGCAAGCGCTTGATGTAATGCGCCAGTTACAATTCATACTTGGGAAGGATTAGCGCGGTTATAGTAAGGCTATTTAGAAAGGCATCAGTCCTTCATACCAAGACATCTCGCTCGCCTCGTTGCAGGGTTGCACCGATAGAATTACTATTGCACGCGAGATTTCTCGGTTACGCTCGACATGACAGCCACAGTTATCCGACTTTATAAACAACTTCAGTATAATGAGCAAGCATAAAAAAAGCTGCTACTGCGATTGCAGTAGCAGCTTTTACATTACGCAAACAGATTTACCTAATCCACATTATCATGCAGAAACCGGTTGTCTCCCAGCAGCTCATTATCATCCGATAAATTAAACCGCGAGATATTTTGGGCCGAGCTGGGCTCCACATTCTCCAGTTTCACCTGCCGGCGCAAGTAGGCTGGGGTATCGTACTGGCTCACGGCTT
>JAYSZD010000897.1:0-2910 GCA_043738185.1 Hymenobacter sp.
CACCAAAATTTCCATCGTCGGCGACGCGGCCACGCCCGCGGCCCTCACCGCGCTCGACGGCTTGCTGCAAGGCGTGTTCCTGGCCCGCAACTTAGTAAACGCGCCGCTCAACAAGCTCAACGCCCTGCAGCTGGCCGAAAGCATTGCTGCGGCGGGCGACGAAGCCGGTTTCACCACTGATATTCTCGACCTGCCCAAAATTGAAGCCCTGCGCATGGGCGGCCTGCTGGCCGTGAACCTGGGCTCGCCCGAGCCGCCCACCTTCAGCATTCTGGAATGGAAGCCCGCAGGCGCCCAAAACACCCGGCCCTACGTACTGGTGGGCAAAGGCGTGGTGTTCGACACCGGCGGCCTCAGCCTCAAGCCCACGCCCAACAGCATGGACATGATGAAGTGCGACATGGCCGGTGGCGCCGCCGTGGCCGGCACGCTCTACGCCCTGGCCAAAAACAACGTGCCGCTGCACGTTATCGGCCTGGTGCCCGCCACCGACAACCGCCCCGGCGGCCTGGCCTACGCGCCCGGCGACGTGATTACCATGCACAGCGGCCTGACTGTGGAGGTAAAAAACACCGACGCCGAAGGCCGCCTGCTCCTCGCCGATGCCCTGAGTTTCGCCAGGAAGTACGACCCCGAACTGGTAATTGACCTGGCTACCCTCACCGGCGCCGCCGTGCGGGCCCTGGGCACCGAAGCCTCCGCCGTGATGGGCACGGCCGATACGGCCACGCTGGCAGAGCTTTCCGCCGCCGGCCACCGCGTGCACGAACGTCTGGTAGCGTTTCCGCTCTGGGACGAGTACGCCGACCATATCAAGTCCGACATTGCCGACCTCAGCAACCTGGGCAAGGGCGAAGCCGGCCAGATTTCGGCCGCCAAGTTCCTGGAGCGCTTCGCCGAAGGCTACCCCTGGATGCACCTCGACATTGCCGGTCCCGCTTTCCTCACCGCTGCGGAGAACTACCGCGGCAAGGGCGGCACCGGCATGGGGGTGCGCCTGCTGTATGAGTTCCTGACCAAGCAGCTGCGCTAAAAACGGTTGTCGTGCTGACGAAGGAAGCAACTTATCACGGCTGCTTTTGTCAGATTTACTAAACCCCTGCGATGCGGACGTGATAAGGTCCTTCGTCGCCGCTTCATCCGCGGAATGCTCAGGATGACAGAAAAATGCCCCAAAACCTCCCCCGCCTCGGATTTTCCGTGGGCGACCTCGCCGGCATCGGCCCGGAAGTCATTTACAAAACGCTGCTCGACGAGCGGCTACTTAAAATTTGCACCCCGGTTGTGTACGGCACGGCCACGGACCTGTTCCACGACTTTCCCGTGGCGCCCGATGCGGAGCCGCTGATGTTTCGGCAATTACGCGACGCGGCCGACATCGCGCCGGGCCGCCTGAACGCGGTGACCTGCTGGGAAGAAGATTTTGTGCTGGCGCCCGGGCAGCCCTCGGCGGCCACGGGCCAGGCCGCGCGCGAAAGCCTGCTGGCCGCCAGCCGCGACCTCAAAGCCGGCAAGCTCGACGCCCTCGTCACCGCGCCCATCAGCAAGGACAACACCCAGGCCGACGATTTTCGCTTTCCCGGCCACACCGAATTTCTCACCAGCTACTTTGGAGCACCCGAAAGCCTCATGTTTCTGGTGGACGAGAGCGGCTTACGCATTGCCACGGTTACCGGTCATATGCCGCTCAAGGACGTGCCCGCCCGGCTCACCGCCGAGCTGCTGCGCACAAAAATCACCCTGCTTCTGAAATCCTTAAAGCAGGACTTCGGCATTCTGAAGCCGCGCATCGCCGTGCTGGGCCTCAATCCGCACGCGGGCGAGAACGGCCTGCTGGGCAAGGAGGAAGCCGACATTGTGTCGCCGGTAATCCAACAGTTTGCGCACGACGGCCATTTGGTGGTGGGTCCCTTCCCAGCCGATGGTTACTTCGGCACGCAGCAATTCCGGCAGTTCGACGCCACGTTGGCGCTCTACCACGACCAGGGCCTGATTCCCTTTAAGCTGATGGCCTTCGAGCAGGGCGTGAACTTTACGGCCGGCCTGCCGGTGGTGCGCACCTCTCCCGACCACGGCACGGCGTATGGCCTGGCGGGGCAGTTCAAAGCCAGTGAATCTTCCTTCCGGGCAGCGGTTTACCTGGCTTGCGAGGTGTGGAAGCAGCGCTGGACCGATGCCCAGCCGCGCTCGGCGCGGTAGGGGCCGCCCGGCGGTTGCGGGCACTATTGCCGGGTGTCCAACGTATGTAGAGGCCCACAGCTGGCCAAAGAATGGCTGACGCTCAGCGCACCACCCTGCCTTTTCTGGCTGAAAACGCCGAGAAAATTGGGCCATTATTTTGGCAAAAAGCTGAATTTTCACTACTTTTGCCCCCTGCTATCCAGCCCACCGTGAAAAAAGAAAGCCAATACGACCTCAACCTAGCCAAGCTGGCGCTGAAAACGCACCACTTTGAGTACGAGTTGGGTCCCGACTTTTTTGCCTTATTCGACCAGCCGCTGGTGGAACAAGGCAACCTCCACGCCGATGTGGAGCTCATTAAAACCGAGCGGGTGCTCACCCTTAACTTCCACATCAGCGGCACCGTGCGCCTGACTTGCGACCGCAGCCTGGACGAGTTCGACCAGCTGATGGACATTGAGGAGCAGCTGCTGGTGCGTTTCGGCGACGAAAGCAAGGAGCTGGACGACAACGTGCTGCAAATCACGCCTGAAACCCAGTCCCTGCCTCTGGCACAGCACCTCTACGACTACATCGGCCTGGCGCTGCCCATGAAGAAGCTGCACCCGCGCTTCCAGAACGAAGCCGACGACAACCCCGATGCTCCCACCAAGCTCATCTTCAGCACCCGTCCTGCCGATGATGCGCCCGATGACGACGAGCCGGCCGACCCGCGTTGGGCCGCGCTGC
>JAYSZD010000898.1:0-7367 GCA_043738185.1 Hymenobacter sp.
TCGGCCGCGGTGATGCGGCGCACGCTTTCCACCACGTTGGCGTAGTTGAGCAGCGGCTCGCCCATGCCCATGTACACGATGTTGGTGAGCGGCGTGCCGTACTGGGCCTCGCACTGCTCCCGAATGCGCACCACCTGGTCGTAAATCTCGGCCGCGTCGAGGTTGCGCTTGCGGTCCATGTAGCCGGTGGCGCAAAACTTGCACGTCAGCGAGCAGCCCACCTGACTCGAAATACAGGCCGTCATCCGCGTGTCGTGCGGGATGAGTACGCCCTCCACGATGTTGCCATCGTACAGCTTGAAGGCTGATTTGATGGTGCCGTCGTTGCTGAGCTGCTTGTTTTGCACCGTCACGCCGTTGATTACGAAGTGCTTATCGAGCAGCTCGCGCGTAGGCAGCGCGATGTTGTTCATCTCCTCAAACGTGGCGGCGGTGTTCTTCCACAGCCACTCCGTCACCTGCTTGGCGCGGAACGGTTTCTCGCCGTGCTCCACCATAAAGGCCTTCAGGTCTTCGGGTGAGGTTTTGCGAATATCACGTTTGGTGGGCGTAGGGGCGAGGGGCAGTTCTAGCAGCATAGTGCAAAGATACAAGCTGACAGGGCGTTGGGTTCCCGGCTACCCCAGCCGGGCCGCCAGTGCCTCCGGCAGCAGGCGCAGCTTGCGCACGTTGTAGTCGAAGCAGAGCATGCCGGTTTTGGCGCGGGCGATTTCCTTGCCGGCCTGGTTGTGCACGTGGTACACCACATCGAACCCGTACTTGCTGAGGTCGTTGCCGGCCATTTGCACGCGCAACACGTCGCCGTAAAAAGCTTCGCCCTTGTACTCAATGGCCACATCAACCAGAATCAAACCGAGCTTGCTCACCGGGTCGTAGTCGCTTTCCAGGCCAATGGAGCGCAGAAACTGCACCCGCGCCTCGTGCAGCAAACTCAGCAGGGCATCGTTGCCGAGGTGCCCACCGTAGTTGAGGTCGGTGATGCGCACGGGGATTTCGGCGACGAAGGAGAAAGTATCGGGCAGGGCTACTTTTACGCGGGCCATAATATCAGTGAGCAATGAATAATGAGTAGTGAGCAACCATTGGAAGGGCCAAAGGTAGAAGTGCGAACCACGGCCGACGGTTCGGTCACCCTCTACGTGCCTGCCCTCGACGAGCAGTACCACTCCACGCACGGGGCCCGGCAGGAGTCGGCGCACGTTTTCATCGAGGCTGGGTTGCGGCCGCTGCTGGCGGCCGGATGGGGCCAGAATGGCCTGCTGCGGGTGCTGGAAGTGGGTTTTGGCACGGGCCTGAACGCCCTGCTGACGCTGGAAGCCGCCAGCGCTGCCGCCGCCTTGATTGAGTACGACGGCTACGAAACGTTCCCTTTGCCGGCCGCAGTCGTGACGGCCCTGTCGCGCCAGTGGGCGGATGTTCCCTCGTTTAGCAGCGCGTTCAAGCAGTTCCATGCGTCTCCTTGGGGAATTGTACAGGAAATCGACGAAACCCTCTTTCTGACTAAAATTCAGGAGCCGGTGCAGCAGGCTGATTTGGGCACTGACTACTACAACCTAATTTATTTCGATGCCTTCGCCCCCGAAAAACAGCCCGAGCTGTGGACGGAAGCCATTTTTGCTCGGCTTTACGCCGCTGCTGCGCCCGGTGCGGTGCTGGTGAGCTACTGCGCCCAGGGCCAGTTCCGCCGCAACCTGCGCGCGGCCGGCTGGCGCACCGAAAAGCTGTCCGGCCCCCCCGGCAAGCGCGAGATGACGCGGGCAGTGAAGTGAAAACAGTCATGCCAGGCTTGTCGAAGTATTGCGGCTGCGCACCCGAATCCAACCATAGCGTTTACTATTGCGGGAGCGATGCTCCGACTTCACTCAGCTTGACTGTTTGAGGGAGCAGGTCGTTGTATTAAATCTACTCGTTTGTCCCGCAAATTTCTTGATACCGAAAGCCCCGGCTGGGTCACCGATGGCCTCATCAGCGAGGCGCAGCGGCAGCGGCTACTGGCCCGCTACCCCCAGCAGGCGCCCGCCCTGGGCCTGCTGCCCCTCCTGGGCAGCGTGCTGGTGGGCTTGAGCGGGCTGAGTGTGGTGGCCGCCAACTGGCAGGGCCTACCCGATGCCCTGCGGCTGGCTCTGCTGCTGGGCAGTCTGCTGGGCTCCTACGCCGCCGGCGCCTACTTCCTGCGGCGCGGCAACCCCGATTTGGGCCACGGCCTCATGGGCCTGGGGCTGATTCTGTTCGGGGCCAGCATCATCCTCACCAGCCAGATTTACCAGCTGGTGGGCTACGACGTGAGCGGCCTCGTGGCCTGGGTGGTGGCCGGCGTGGCCCTGAGCTACGTGTACGGCTCGCGCCTGCTGTTGCTCCTCACCGTGGCGATTGGGGCCGCCGTGCAGACGTATTGCGTGCAGGCGCTGGGCAGTTTCAGCTATGCCACGGCGGCGATGGTGGCGGGCGGCATGGGCTACTACTGGTGGCGCCGCCCCGATGCCGTGAGCAGCACGGTGCTGGCCGCGGGCCTGCTCTGGCAGGCGGGGCTGCTGATTGTGGTGCTTCACGCCAAAATCACGTGGTTCTTCGTGCCGGCCATGCTCATTTATGCCGCCGGCGACTGGCAGCCCAACCGCGCCGGGGGCCGCGCCTTGCAAGGGCCGCCGCTGGTGGCCGCGTACCTGTTCATGTTCGGGCTGGCCACGTTTGGCGAAACCGATACGTACGCCAACGTGCTGCGGCCGCCGCTGCTGCCCTACCTGGGGGCGCTGGCCGCGGTGCTGGCGCTGTCGGTGGCCGGCAAGCGGGCGCGGGGCCGGTTCGATACCCTGCCCGACTGGCTGCTGCTGTTGCCGGGATTTTACCTACCGGGCGGGCTGCCGCTGGCTGTGGCCACGCTGGTGGTGCTGTATGCCCACGCGGGCTCGGTGCTGGCCCGCGCCCATCGGCAGGAAGACCCCAACCAGCTCACCGTCGGGGCCATACTCTTTGTCACCGCCACCATGGTGGCCTACTTCAAGCTGACCTGGGCTTTTCTGGATAAGTCGCTGTTTTTTCTGCTGGGCGGCGTGCTGCTGCTGGGCCTGAGCTGGTACCTGCGCCGCCGCAACGCCCAGGTGCTGGCCGCCGCTCCGCCAGTAGCGGTGCCCGCCACCGGGCCTCCTGCCACGCCCGAACCTTCTTCTACCCCCGAAACCCGGCCGCCCAATGACTGACCTGCTCACCTGGTTTGCCGACCCCGCCCGCCGCCGGCCCCTGCTGCGCCTGCTGGTGGCCGCGCAGGTCCTCTACGTGCTGGGCGTGGCCGGGGCGGGCTACGCCACGGCTGCTTTGGGTCAGCACATCATCCTGACGACGAGCCCCGTGGACCCGCGCGATTTGCTCTACGGCGACTTCGTGCGCCTGCGCTACACCATCGGCGAGGCGCCCCTGACCCAGTGGAAAGACGCTGCGCCACCCCGGCGGCGCCAGGCGGTGTTTGTGCTGCTGGCTCCCGGCCCCGACAGCGTGAGCGCCACCGTGGGCATCTACCCCAGCGCCCCGGCGGCCGGCCCCACCCAGGCCGTGCTGCGCGGCTGGGTCACCAACGTGTACCGCAATTCCTTCGCCCTGCGCTTCAACCTGGAGCGCTACTACGTGCCCGAAGGCAGCGGCCTGCGCCTGGAAAAAGCCGGCCGCCTGCGCCCGCTACGAGTGCGGGTGAGCATTGCCCCGTGGGGCCAGGCCCGCATTGCCGGGGTGGATGACCCGATAAAAACCCCCAAACCCAGACGCTAGAATAGAATTAAAAATGATGAATTAAAAATTAAAAATTTGGTGGTCAGATTTTTAATTCATCATTTTTAATTCCTGCAAGAACAGTACACCAACCTGGAAACCGCTCTAAGCCGGATTTGGGGGTTGTGGGCAAAGCCCGGCGGTGGGTCGGGCTATTGAATCTTGTAGGTGACGGGCACCGTGAACGACACGCTTACCTCGCGGCCGTTTTGCTTGCCGGGAATGAACCGGGGCAGGGCTTTGATGGCGCGCATGGTTTCCTCATCGAGGCCGTAACCCAGGCCTTTCACCATGGCCACGTCAATTACCTCACCTTTCTGATTCACGACGAAGCTCACGAATACCTTGCCTTCCACGCCGTTGCGCAACGCCAGCGAGGGGTATTTCACGGCCCGCTGAATGGCCATCACAATGGCGGCCGTGCCGCCGCCACCGGGCAGTTCGGGCATCTGCTCCACCGAAACGTAGGTCCTGTCTTTCACCGTTCCGCCCGCCGGGCCGGCGCCGGTAAGCGGGCTCAGGTCGGCGGGGGCAGCATCGGGCGAGGCGCTGGAGTCGCCCTTGCTGGTCACCAGGCCCGAAGCGTTGGTCAGCAGCTTGTCGCGGTCGGGTACCTCACTTTCAGCGGGCGCGTCCTTCTCCTTCACCACCACCGGCACGATGTCCTTTACCGTCGAGGGGCGCGGCGGCTGCACCGGCGGCTTGGCGGCGGCGGGCTCGGGCGGAGTCACCACGTCGGGCATGGTCGGCGGCGGCAGGAGTTCATGGCCACCGAAGATTGTGGTTTTCACCGCGGGCGTTTTGTCCTTCAGCAGCTGCGCCACCAGCGGAAACGCCAGCAGCAGCGCCAGAACGGCCGTGGCAATTACCAGGGCCCGCGACACATGGCGCTGGTAGGCGGCGCGGAGCTGGTAGGCCCCGTAGTGGCGGTTGCGACCATCGAATACGATGTCGTCGAGGCTGGCCGTGGCCAGCTGGGAATTGGTCATCATAAGGCAGCGGTTTTGGTGGTGGTGAGGAGATTGATGTCGTCCTGGGTTATCTTGACCAGGGCGTATCTTTTCTGGTCAGTGATGCTCATCTCATCGAGAATGTCCACCATGTCCTGGTACTTGGAATCAGCGCCGGGCTTGATGAGGACCACCAAGCCGGGCTGTTGCCGCCGCCGGGCCAGCAGCGCCTGCCGGATGCCGTCAGCAGCGAAGCTGGTGGTTTGCAGCACGGCCGGGGCCACGGTTTTATCGCGCGGCGCGTTCATGCCGAAGAAGTAGTGCACCTGATGGTTTTTGCCCAGAATGACGGTCATCGCCTTCGACAGGGCCACTTCGCTGGTGTCGTTGCTCTTCACCGGCATCGTCAGCTCCAGGGTGTAGGGCTTGGCGAAGGTGGTGGTGAGCATGAAGAAGGTGAGCAGTAGAAACGCCAGGTCCACCATCGGCGTCATGTCGATTCGGGTCGACATCTTCTTTGCTCGTCGCTTGCCGCTCCTCGGTGGGCCGGCCGTCTGCTGGATTTCTGCCATGGGTTCTATCCGCTTTATGTGAAAGATACCCGGCTAACGCAGTGTGTTATTTGCTTATTGTGAGTATGTTACCAATAAAAAATAAATTCTCCTGAACATACTGATATGCCTTTGTGCTACGTTCCCTGCGGATGGCCTAGAAACGCCACACGCCGTCCGGCATCAGGCAGGCGTGCAGGGGCACGTCGGTGGGCAGCACGTCGCTGATGCGGGCCACCGGTGCTTCGCCCAGGATGCTCAGGCCGATAAACTGCGTAGCGGGACCGCATTCGGCCAGAAACCGGTCGTAGAAACCGCCGCCGTAGCCCACGCGCTGGCCGGCCTGGTCCATGGCCAGCAGGGGCAGCAGCACGGCATCGAGTTGGGCGGGCCGCACTTCGGTAGCCGCCGTGGGCACGGGTTCGAGAATGCCCCAGCGGTTTTCGGCCAGGGGCGTGTCGGGCGTCAACTCGTAGTGTTTCAGCGAAGTGCCGTCGGGCTGCACCACGGGCACGACCAGGCGCACCGGCAGCTTTTCGGCCCAAACGCGGCGGATGATGCGCCAGGTATCGGGCTCGTGCTGCTTGTGCAGCGGCAGAAACACGTGCAGCCAGCGCCAGCGCGCCACCGGAAAATGTTGGAAGAGCTGCTCACAAAGCTGCGCGCTGCGTTGCGCCACCTCGGCGGCGGGCAAGGCGGCGCGGCGGGCCAGGGCGGCGCGGCGCAGGGTGACTTTGGCAAACATGGGGCGCGTACTTCGAGTTGAAAAAACAGGTAATTTTTCAACCCGAAGTACGCGCCCCATGACCGAAAAACCCTTCTACGCCGAAACTGTGCAGCTCTTCGCCCACGTGCGCGACCACGCCTTCGAGCCCCTAGCCACCCTGTGCGACGACGACTTCGGCATCGTGGACATCAACGCCGAGGGCGGCACGCTCGTCGTGCGCAACCGCGCCGAGTGGGAAGCCTGGTTTCGGGGCCTCTTCGCTCAGCTCACCCAGCTGCAGGCCCAAACCTGGTCGGAAATCACGGGCTACGAAGCGGTGCAAACCGCCGAAATGGGCTACTGCGTGGTGGATTTCGACCAGTTTCTGGTCACGCCCGACGGCAAGCGCCTGCGCTTTTCCGCCCTGAGCACCATCATCTGGAAGCGCGTGGGCGATACCTGGAAAGAAGCCCGCTACCACAGCTCGCTGCTGGGCGTGAAGGACGAGACGCCGGCGGCGGCCACAATTTAGGGCGCTGCCCGCAACAGCTGGCCGACGGGCAACGCAATGCTGTAACTCGCCGCCGCGCGGAAGCAGACTCCGGCCGGCGGCCCGCACTCAATCCTGGGCCGTAACGAAGAAGCTGATGCGGGGCTGCATGCCGGCCAGCTTGGCCCCGATGGAGACTCGCTCCCAGGTTGCCTGGCTGGTGCTGCGCAGGTACAGCTCGTTGTTGGCGTAGCCGGCGCTGAGTGAGAAGGCCAGGTCCTGGGGCTGGGGTGGGAGTAGGGGCGCGCCGTCGGCACCTTTGCTTTTGCTTTTGCTCACGCTTACCCGAAGGTTGAGGGGTTGCGCGGGCTGCCCGGTGGCATCCTTGCTTTTTATCCATTCCAGGGCCAGGAAGAAGTCTTCTTCCACCAGCAACCGCTCATTGGTCAAATCGACGGTGATGGTTCCCGTTTTGAGGTCCGAAGTCACGAAGACATCGTGCGCGAGCAGCTTGGTTTCGGTGGGGCGGCCTTTGGCATCGAGCCGGTACAGATTGACGCGGAAAGTGAGCGCGCCCACTTTGTTGTACGATACGTTGAAATTGGCGGTTAGCACCCGCGTGGGGCGGTGCCTGATGGAGATGACGGTGCCAATTTCGGCCCCCAGGTTGCGGGTGTTCAGGTTGAGGTTGGAGGTGAGGCTGTTGGAGGTGTTGCCCAGCGTGAGGGCCCGCCGAAACGCGCTGCGGCCCTGCACCTGCACTTCCGCCAGGGCCACGCTGCCAGGAGCCAGGGCCACGTTGGGCTGGGCCAGCAGGCTGCGCAGCGTGAGCAGGCGCGTTTGGTAGCCCAGGCTGGAGATGCGTACCGTGTCGTTGGCCAGCGCCTCGCGAAACTGGAGCTGGTAGCGGC
>JAYSZD010000899.1:0-1178 GCA_043738185.1 Hymenobacter sp.
CGTGGATTTAGGCTATCTTGTAGAAGTGGGCAGGGTGAGCAAAGTACAAATTATCATGCTAGCATTACGCTTACTGCACACATTGAAAACACTGTCAAACTGCTTTGAAATAGCCGATAAGAGGGGTTACGAATCTCAGTGCGTAATTATCTGAACAGTCTGGCTATACGCTGTAATCGCAACAAGGTACAATACCAGCTCAGGGTTTTGGCTGCTGATGCCAAGTGATTTCCGCATTATTTCAGTCGCCGCTTTTCCAGAATTCTGGCACCGCACAACAATTGTTCTTCCATTATCTAATCTTTTTTTCAGTTCCCCTCACTCTCCAATTCCCATGAAAAAACACTTCTACAAATTCAAATCAGTCTTCGTTGGCCGCCCGTTACTTCTGCTGATGGCCGGGCTCATGGGCGCTACGGCCAGTAGTGGTTCGGCTCTGGCAGCGGCGCCGGGTGGGCACGCGGCAATGGCAACCGCCGCCCGCAAACCCGCTGGCATTCTGGTCGATTACTGCTTCACCACGGCCAACTATGCCTTCAAGGCGGAGACTGTGGGGGCGGATGTCATCTTCACCTTTCACCCGCTGGGGGCCACGGCGGGCGGCAATCTGGCCATTGTGTACATCCGCGAAGGCGCAACGGGCGCGTACCCCGGCTACAACATGGTGAAAAATGCGGCCGGGGACTTCGTCTTCACCAAAGCCATTGCCAGCGGCGTGGTTGCCAGCGTGTATTTCACCTACGAAGTGGGCGCGGGCGGGCCGCAGCAAAACACGGCCGCTACGCCGCACAGCTACACGGTGGGCACCAACTGCGCCGTGGCATCCGGCAACGTGGCGCCCACGGTGAGTCTGACTTCTCCAACAGCAGGTTCCACGTTTGCCGCGCCGGCCAGCATCACCCTCACGGCTGCGGCCGCCGATGCGGACGGCACCATCACCAAAGTAGAGTTCTTTCAGGGGAGCACCAAAGTGGGGGAGGCCCTCACGGCGCCCTATACTTTTGCCTGGGCCAACGTGGCCGGCGATGCGTACACCCTCACCGCCAAAGCCACGGACAACAGCAACGGCACCACCACGTCCGACCCCGTCAACATCCTGGTGCAGAGCAGTGACGGCTACTGTGCCACCGTGGCCGACTACGCATATTCGGCCGTGACGACGGGCGGCAACGTTGAGT
>JAYSZD010000900.1:0-7356 GCA_043738185.1 Hymenobacter sp.
GCGGCACGGATGGGCCGAACTTTCAACTCCCTCCATTCCTCCCATGAGCTTTATTTCCGAGATAGAATCCAGCGTTCAGGCCATTTTTGCCGCCATCGGCAGCGGTTTCCAGAACGACCCCGCCGCCGGCTACGGCCAGATTGACAACTGGATTCAGCACCTGAACGCCACCAACGAGCCCGCCCTGCGCCCCATTGTGCAGGAGCTGCAGGCCCTGCGTGGCTTCATCGACAACAACAACGCCGCCGGCATGGCGGAGTCCTTCCAGAACCTGGGCGAGATGACGGCCCAGTCGGCCCTGTCGGTGCACAACTTCAAAGGCAACGGCGACAAAGCCCGCGAAATCAGCCAGAAAATGATGGCCGCCGCCGGCAACCTGCGCCACCTGGCCAACGCGCCCCGCGCCTAGTAAGCAGCTACTCGGTTACCAAGTAATTCCGCCTTTGTTGGAGAACATGAAACGGCCGGTTGCGGAAACGCAGCCGGCCGTTTGCGTGTGCGTGAGTTCAGGCGTGGCGCCGTAGCCGCAGGTTGCGCAGCTCGGGTTCGGAGTACGCTTCCAGGTCCAGCAATTCGGTGTAGGGGTCGGGGCCCGTCCAGCCTAGGGCGGCTGCGAAGGCCGGCTCGGTTTTCAGGCCCGTAGCCCGCAGCGCTTGAACATCGGCCCAGAAAGTGGGCCCACCTGCTCGCAGCAGCCGGTGCTCGATGCACAGGTGCCGGTAGCCGTGTTGGTGCTCGCTCGGCAACGCCTGGCCAAAAATTTCTACCAGCAGACCCTGTGCCACAAAGGCCGTAATGCTGCTCGGTAGCTCCTGGCGCACCGTGCGGCGTTGCGCAAACTGCGCCTGCCGCCCGTAGTTCGCCGCCAGCAAGGCCTCAAACGGCACGAAGTCGTGCACCTCGCACACCAGGTCCATGTCGCTGCCGGGCCGCTGCAGGTCCAGCGGAAACGTGCCCACCAGCCGCGGCGCATAGGCCCGCAACACGTTTGGCAGCCCCAGCGCCCGCAGCACGCGGTGAGCGCGGCGCTGCCCGGCCGAGCCGGCGCGCAAGTACGATAGGTCGTGGAAAGGAAAAGACATCGGCAGGGCTTTTGATAGGGCTGATGAGCTCGGAACCTGAAAAGGACATTCTGCCGAAATTCAATTTCTTTTGAGCCCGCCAATTTAACGCAGGCATGACCGGCCTGAAACACCAGGGTAACCGGTGGGGCGGACCTTTGTCATAAGAAATAACCAACCCCAATTCGATATGAAAAAGCTATTGAACAAGTTGATGCGGCGGCTGGCCGCTGCCGTGCGCCCCAGCGGGCCCCGCCCCGATGTCGCGCTGTTTGTATGAGCTGCTAGCCCGATTACCGTCCTTGCTATTGGCGTGAACTATTGTTAGGTGCTATCTGATTCGGACATAAAAAAACGCCCACCGCAACTTGCGGTGGGCGTTTTTTGTGCAGCGGGCCGGGGCCTTTAGTTGAAGATGTAGCGCAGGCCCAGTTGGGCGCGCCAGCGGCTGTTCAGGCTGGTGTCGGTGAAGAACGTCTGGCTGCCGCCCCGGAAGGTGTAGGCGGGCGTGTTAGGGGTTGCCGCGGCGTAGCCGGCCTCAATGAGGCGGTTGTTGCCCACCAGCTGGCGGTTGCCCCAGTCGGCGTTCAGCAGATTGCCCAGGTTGAGCATGTCGAGGCTCAGCTGCAGGGTGTTCTTTTTGCCGCTGTTGGTGGTTAGCGTGAAGTCCTGCAGGATTTTGGCATCGAGCTGGGTGTACCAGGGGCTGAGCGAGCCGTTGCGCTCGGCGTAGTCGCCGCGGCGGTCGTTCAGGTACTTGTCCTGGCTGATATAGGCATCGAGCTGACGGTACTGCTCATCGGCTGTGACGAGGACGGCACCCGTCGCCGGGTTGGTGATGGGCACCAGGTTAATCTGGCTGCGGTTGGCGGGCACAAAAATCAGGTCGTTGCCGCTGATGTTGTCGCGGTTCAGGTCGCCAGCGTAGGTGTAGCTGAAGCGGTTGCCCTGGGCGGCCTCGAAAAAGAAGCTCACCGTGGTGGCCAGCTTGTCGTTGGCGTAAGCGAAGCGGCGGCCGGCGGCGGCAATGATGCGGTGCTGCAAGCCGAAGTCGCTGTAAGCGAGCTGCGGCTGGTTCGAGGTCACGATGGGCAGGCGCTGGAAGGCATCGGCGGCGATTTCGCCGGGGTTGGAGGTGATATCCTTGGCCTGGGCGTAAGTATAGGCCGCAGTGGCGTAGAAGCCGTTGGCAAACTCCTTGCGCAGCTGCCCCGTGAGGGAGTACTGGTAGCCTCGGTTAGTATTTTCGAGCACGATAACTCCGGCGTTCAGGCCGGCTGGCGCGGTGCCGTTGGAGCCAACGAAGGTGGTGTTCAGTTGCGGGTTGCCGGTTTCAAAATTGTTTCTCGGGCCCGGGAAGATGAGCCGGTCGTCGGCCCCCGTCAGCCGCTGGTTGGGCGTGATAAAGTTGTAGTTGCGGTGAATGGCCGCGTTAACGTCCTTGGTGTAGATGCCTTCCACCGTGCCCACGATGCCGCCGGGCAGCTCATAGTCCACGGCCAGATTGGTGCGCCACACCTGCGGAAACTTGAAGTCGCGGGCCGTGCCGTTAATCTGGAACGTGAAGAAATTGTCGAACTGCGAGTTGGACGCTTGGTTGCCAATCCACACTAGCGGAATGCGGCCGGTGAAGATGCCGGTACCGCCGCGCACCTGGGTTTTGGGCCCGTCGCCCTGCGAAGTGTAGTTGAAGCCCACGCGAGGCGAAAACAGCGGCGTGGCTTTGGGCAACTGTGTAATGTCCACTTTCACGTCTTCGCCGTCGCCATCTTTGAAAGTGGCTGCCGCAATTTGAGCATTGGGCGCGATGTCGGTGCCGTAGATGGGCACGTCGGCCCGCAGGCCCACCGTCAGTTTAAGGGCCGGATTGACCTGAAACTCGTCCTGTACGTACAGGCCGAGCTGCGAAACCGTCACGTCGACTTGCTTGATAGGCAGCCGGCCGCCGTCGGCCGCCACGCCGTTCAGGTCCAAGGCCTGCGTGGGGGCGTTGGCGTTGCGCTTGAACAAGGGGTCGTTCGGGTCAAGGGTCCGCAGGAAGGTGGCCACGTCGATGCCGCCGAAGTAGGGGTAGCCGTAGCGTTGCAGGTTGAAGCCGTTCACGAAGTTGAACCGCTCGTAATTGACGCCGCCGGTGATGATGTGCTTGCCGGCGAAGTAGCTCAGGTTATCGGTGAACTGGTAGATGTTCTGGTTCAGGAGGTTGTTGGCCGAAAACTGCTCGGTGCCCACGGTGGTGTAGGTGGTGCCGCCCTGGGTGATGTCAATCTGCGGGAAAAACGGCTGGTTGGGCAGGTCACGCTTGTCGCGGAAGGCTGAGTAGCCCACTTGCGCCTTGTTGCTGAACTTACCGTTGCCGAAGGTGCTGTTCAGCTCGGCCACCACCGAGTTCAGGTTGTTGTTGATGGTGTAGCCCGAGTTGGCGAATTGCAGCGTGTTCACACCGGGCACCCGCGACGACGGCGCAATGGCGTTGGGGTTAGGCCCCAGCTCGCGGAAGCTGCGGAGGTAGTTGTAGCGGATGGAGAAGGTATTCGACGGATTGATGTTCCAGTCGAGCTTGGCCAGAATCTTGTCCGAGTACGTGTTGTAGTTGAAGCCCTGGTAGGCGCCGGGGTCGTAGCCGTACACCGACTTCAACCGGCTGCTAATCAAATCCAAATCCGATTGCAGCACCCGGCTCACACCGTTGAGCTGGCCGCTTGTGGCCGCGGTAGCTTCGGCGGCGCTGGTAGCGGGCCGGAAGGTCTGGCCGGGGTCGGTCTGGCGCGTCAGCTCGGCGTTGGTGAAGAAGAAGAGCTTGTTCTTAATAATCGGGCCGCCCAGGGCAAAGCCCGTCTGGTTGAACTGCAGGCTGGGGTTCTCAATGGTCGCGCCCTCCACCTTCTCCCCAATCAGGTTCTCGTTGCGGAAATACGTGTAGACCGTGCCCTTGATTTCGTTGGTACCGCTCTTGGTCACGGCATTGATGCCCGCGCCCGTGAAACCGCCCTGGCGCACGTCGTAAGGCGCCAGGCTCACCTGAATCTGCTCGATGGCATCCAGGCTCACCGGCTGCGAGCCCGTCTGGCCGCCCGGCGTGGGCGAGTCCAGGCCAAACGAGTTGTTGAAGATGGAGCCGTCGAGCGAGAAGTTGTTGTACAGTGTGTTGCGGCCGCCAAAGCTGAGGCCACTGCTCTGCGGCGTGAGGCGGGTGAAGTCTTCCTGCGAGCGGCTCACCGTGGGCAGCGTCCGAATCGCCGTCGAGCTGACGTTGGTGGCTGCTCCCGTACGGTCCTTGTTAATCTGGCCGTCGCGGTTGCTCCGCACCACCACTTCGTCCAGCGCCTGCGCGTCGTCGGTGAGCGTAATGCGGGTATCGTACGTTTTGCCCAGCACCAGCTGAATGCCCGTGGCCGTGTAGGTCTGCGCGCCCACGAAGGAAACCTTGATTTCGTATGGCCCGCCGATGCGCATGTTCAGCAGGTCAAACTGGCCGTTGTCGCGCGTGGCCGTGCCATAGGGCGTACCGGTGGGCAGGTGGGTGGCCAGCACCGTAGCGCCGGGCAGCGGCTGGCCCTTGCCGTCCAGAACTATGCCTTTCATGGCGGCCGTGGTCACGCCCTGAGCGGCAGCTGAGTGGCTGTTAGCCAGCACAATCCAGCCCAACAGCAGGAGTAAGTAGTGGTTTAATTTCATGAGAACGTTGGTTTATTATTTTCCTGGAAAACAAGTCTTTCTGAATCCGGCCGCAAAGGTAAATTCATAATTTAGTGATGCAAGCATAACATATTTGACGACTTAAAATGGTAACATAAAGGTAAAGTAATCTTAACATGAGCGGGGTATTATCAGTACACGCTGCGCTTATTATCTGCACGGAATTGCAGAGCCGCGGCAGGCTTAGCAAGCGTCACTTCAGGTTTTTCCACTTGAGTACCGCCGACACTATTGATGCATTTTTGTGTCTGTCTAATATAAATATAGTTAAATTTAAAAAGGGCGGCCCCATCGGAGCCGCCCTTTTCGTAATCATCTCACGGATAGTTGCTAATACCCAATGGCCGTGTCGTCGCCGCGGGGGTCGGCGCCGCCTTCCAGCTTGCCGTCGGGCCGCACGTAAATGATGTCGAGGCGGCCCCAGGGCAGGCGCGGGTTAATGCGGTAGCCGCGGGCACGCAGGGAGTCCTGGGCGGCGGGGAGCAGGGCGCCGGATTCCACATCGAGCGCGTCGGGCTGCCACTGGTGGTGCAGACGGGGCGCGGTTACGGCCTGCTGGGCATTGAAGCCGTAATCGACCACGCCCAAAATCGTTTGTAGCACGCTGGTGATGATGGTGCTGCCGCCGGGTGAGCCCACTACCAGGGCCAGCTTGCCGTTGCGGGTGAGGATGGTGGGCGTCATGCTGCTGAGCATGCGTTTGCCAGGGGCAATGGCATTGGCCGAGGCGCCCAGTAGCCCGTAGGCGTTGGGCGTGCCGGGCTTGGCGCTGAAATCGTCCATCTCATTGTTGAGCAAAAAACCCGCCCCCGGCACCACCACCTTGCTGCCGTACCCTCCGTTGAGCGTGGTGGTGCAGCTCACGGCGTTGCCGAAAGCATCCACGATGCTGTAGTGCGTGGTTTCGGCGCTTTCGTAGGCGGGCAGGCCCTTGCCGGCGGCCAGCTCGCTGCTGGGCGTAGCCCGGCCGTGCGTGCGCCGGGTAGCGGCCCGCTGGCGGTTGTAGTCGGTGTCGAGCAGCTTTTGCACGGGCACGGTGCCAAAGTCGGGGTCGCCGAGGTAGGTGGCACGGTCGGCATATACCCGGCGCTCGGCCTCGGTTACGAAGTGTACGGCCAGGGGCGTATGGTAGCCGGCCTGGGCCAGGTCCAGGGGCTCCAGCATTTGCAGCATTTGCAGCAGGGCCACGCCGCCGCTGCTGGGCGGCGGCATCGTTATCACGTCGTAGTCGCGGTAGTGGCCGCGCAGGGGCTCGCGCCACTTGGCCTGGTAGGCGTCCAGGTCTTTCTGGCTGATGAGGCCGCCGCTGCGCTTCATCTCGGCCAGGAGCAGGCGGGCGGTTTCGCCGCGGTAGAAGCCGGCGCGGCCCTGGTCGCGCACGCGGGCCAGGGTGCGGGCCAGCTCGGGCAGGCGCAGGGTATCACCGGCCTGCCACTCGCCGCCACCGGCGCGCAGGTAGGCCGGGGTGCTGCCGGGATTGTACTTCAGGAAATCGGCCCGGCCACGGTTCAGTCCGGCCGCTTCTTTGGCGGTGAGAGGAAAGCCCTGAGTGGCCAGGGCCACGGCCGGCTGCACCAGCGAGGGCCACGAGAGCTTGCAGAGCTGCTTGTGCAGCGTGGTCATGCCGGCCACGGTGCCGGGCGTGCCCACGGCCAGCGGTCCGGCGGCGCTCAGGCCGGCCACCACGCTGCCCTGCGCATTGAGGTACATATCGCGGGTGGCCGTGGCCGGCGCGGTTTCGCGGAAATCGAGGCTGCCGGCCGAGCCGTTGCGGTCGCGGTAGAGCAGGAAGCCGCCGCCCCCAATGTTGCCGGCCGCCGGCAGCACCACCGCCAGGGCAAACTGCACGGCCACGGCCGCGTCGTAGGCATTGCCGCCGCGTTGCAGCACCAGGGTGCCAATTTTGGATGCTTCGGGATGGGCCGAAACCACCATGGCGTAATTGGCCAGCCGGGGCGCCGCTGCCACTGGTACCGGCGTGGCCAGCGACCCTTCGAAAGCCCGCGATGTGGAGGTGACCGGCCGCTCGGCGGAACAGGCAAACACCCAGGCCAGCGGCAGGGCCAGATAGCGGGTTTTCATCATAAGTAGTTGTTTGAGATTAGTTGTTGGTTGGCGGAATGCTTAATGTTCTGTGATTTAAAGCTTTGTGTAGGTAATCGGCTTCTGACGACTGACAACTAACAACCAGCAACTACTTAGGGCAAATTAACGCTATGTTTCCTTGGTTTGCTACCATTGGGTTGCAAACAGGGCCTGATGCATAAGAAATTATGGTCCAACGGCCGGCCGTGCTGGAACGGTGGCTTCAGCGCCTTACTTTTGGCCTAAACCTCCCGCATCATGGCCAAGACCAAACCCGCCGCTTCCACCGCGCCCAAAACCCGCCGCCCGGCCCCGCTGACCCTGGTGAAAAACGACGCTTGGCTGGCGCCCTACGAGCCCGTGCTGCGCCGGCGCCAGGCCCGGCTGCAGGCCCGAATCGAAGAAATTGAGCGATACCACGGCTCGCTGGCCCAGTACGCTACCGCGCACCAGCAGCTGGGGCTGAACCACGACGCGGCCCGCGGCGGCTACGTGTACCGGGAGTGGGCGC
>JAYSZD010000901.1:0-2894 GCA_043738185.1 Hymenobacter sp.
CCTGCGTCGCAATTCCGACTATCAGCAGCTCGATTCCCTAACCAAGGAGGACGATGGTGGATTTCGTACCCGCCTGAAATTCAATGGTCTGACTACGGGCGGCTTTGTGCGCTTGGTTGTGGAGCAGACGTCGGACTCGGTGGGTGTGGCGCCCCGCCGCCAGGTAGTGCCGCTGTTGCCGCTGTCCCGCACCTCGCTGGCCTTGCGCGTGCTGGAAAACGAGCTGTTCGTGGGCGAAGAAAAGGTGTTTGAGCTCACCAGCTCGAACGCCCGCAATGTGCAGGCCTCCGGGGAGTGGGTGCGCGGAACTGACTTCGACTACCGCCTCGTGAGGGAGGCCAATGGTACGCTTCGCCTGCATGTGCTGCCCCACCAGCTGGGCAGCCGGGCCCTGGTTGTAAGGGCCCAAACCGAGCGGCCGACCCTGCTGCCCAATGGCCGCCTGAGCTATCAGCTACCTGTGCTGCGGCAGGAGTTCAATGTGAAGGGCAGTCGTCTGCGGTTTCTATCGCCCGACAAGCGCAGCGTGACGATGGACGACGTGAGCCGCCGCCGGGGCGTGGAGTTGATTCTGGACAATGGCCGCAGCTTCGATTTGCGGCGCACCTACCGCATTGAGGACCAGGAGGAACCCGGCGGTACGCTCATTGCCGAAATATTCACGCGCCAGTATCTGAGTAACGACCGGGTGCTGTGCTACCTGCGCCCCTACAACACGCATCGCCAGACCGAAGGCTACCTCTACATCAAAGAAAACGATGTGGCCCGCTACGTGACCAACCTCGATATTACGCCCCAAACCGTGGTGCGCAGCGTGCAGGTGCTGCACCGCGGCGGCGAGTGGACGGCTAACCTGAGCGTGAGCCCCGGCGAGCTGGTGGACGTGCGCCTGGAGGGCGAGGGCTTGCAGAAAGCGCGCCTCTCGTTCGAGGATTTGCCCATTGTGCCCTCCGATTCGTCGGTGCGCACCGATGCGCGGCTAGTGTACCGGGTGCTGGTGCCTGTGGGGTACGCCAAGCGCAAAAGTACCATCTACAACCTGGGGCAGCCCATTGGTCATGCTCTGACCATCAAGGAGTTTCAGCGGCCGCACCCGTTGGGTTTTGTGTCGGTGGCCTACGGCGAGGCGGCCCGGCCCATCACCCGTCTGGGCGGGCCCGTGCTGTATGACGGCACCATTCGGGACGTGGTTTTTCAGTTCAATCCTAACGGCATCGACGAAGGCGAGCAACTGTTTGGCAAGCAGTTTTTGAGCTTCGAAGTGCGCACACTCAACAGCAAGGGCGAGCTCATGGAGCTTCGTAACGTGGAAAACGTGGTGGTTTGCCCCGGCGACAACTCGCCCCGCGCCGCCTTTTACGCCGACAAGCAGTGCCGCACCGACCCGCTCAGCCTGAACGCCCTGTTGGCCCGCAAAACCTACGACCTTGATGACTGGAGCCGCATTCTGGTGACCGTGAAGCACCAGACCGCGCCCTACGCCGAGCCCGGCTACACCCAAACCGTGGAAGTGGTGCTCAAGCGCCGCTACAAGTTCGATATCGACGTGAGCTTCCCGGCCGGCCTGCTCACCCGGCGCCAGGGCGAAACCGGCTACGGCTCCTTCGGCGGCATTTCGCTGGCCACGCTGGCGCAGCTCAGCTTCTACAGCCCCGACAAAATCAACCGCCTGCGCCCGTATAAAGTAGGGGCCGGCTTCGTGGCCCTCAACGCCTTCAACCTAAGTAATACCAGCAGCAACGACCGGGATTTGGGCGTCGTGATTCTGGGCTCGGTGTACCCCACGCGGCGGGAGGCAAAGTTCACGTTCCCGCTGTATTTGGGCGGCGGCTATCTGCTGTCGGCCGGCAAGTGGTTTTACCTGTTGGGGCCGGGAATTGGGGTGCGGTTGTAGTTCGTATTTTCAGTAAATGCTGTGTCAAGACAGATGCATTGCAAGGCGGAAAATGAGTGAAATGGGTAATTGTAAAAGTCTGACAGTGAAATCAAAAACAGCCAACAAATTATTGATTGTTAAAACTTTGTATAATTTGTTTTGTATTCGCTAAAGTCTGGTAATTGATAATTTCGCTTTGGGTTGAAGAGAGTTGGAAGACCAACTTGCTGCCGCTTGCTACCATTGGCAAGCTGCTCGTAACAGGTTCCTTTCATGAAAGCCCTCACCAGTGCCCTACAAATCCTGCTGCTTGTGTGTCTGCTGCTGCCGGCCGCTGCACAACCGTCTCAAACCAGAAGCGACGAGCCTAGTTACGCCACCCGCAAGCACATCACGCTGGCCGTGACGCGCTATTCGGAAGCCCACGCCGCGCTCAATCTGTTCATTGCCAACCGGGCGACGAAGCTCTACAAGAAGGAGGAAAGCCCGGAGCAGTTGATTGCTGACTTTTCCCTGTCGCTGCACAAGCTGCCCCAACTCGATTCGTTGGTTGCCATGCTGGGCCTGGTGCTCGAAAATAAACTCAATACCGAAGACCTGACGGCCCGGGAGCAAGAGCTGCGCGTCGATGAGCAGCGACAGGAAAACCAGTTGGCGACCGCAGAAGCGCAGCTGAAAAAAGCAGGACCGGATAAAGACGTGGCCGACCTGCGCACCGAAGCCGAAGGGTATAGAGGCCGACTGGCCCGCAGCCGTCAGCTGCTGGCCGACCTCCAAAACCACACGGAGCAAGCCTACGTGACGCTGCGCCTCTACGATGAGGTGAGTTTCCCAACCGGCAACCGGCGCGTCAGCTTCGTGAACATGCCCGGCGTGGAGTACGGCTACCTGCGCCTCGACAACCCCGAATTCGGGAAGACCAGCCAGGCGTACCAGGGATACGCCATCAAGTACCTCTTCACGCGGGGCAAAAGCTACCTCAACCTGGGCGTGTACAAGCCGCTTACCAAATCCAGCG